>JAOZVI010000179.1 GCA_029938265.1 Flavobacteriaceae bacterium
TGAAAGGATGGGATGATCCGCGAATGCCAACCATATCAGGCTTACGCCGAAGGGGTTATACACCAAAATCTATTCGAGATTTTAGCGAAACTGCCGGAATTGCAAAACGTGATAATGTTACTGATATTGCTCTTTTAGAATTTCATATTAAAAATGAATTAAACAAAACTACCCCAAGGGTGATGGCGGTTCTAAATCCGGTAAAACTGATAATCACAAATTATCCTGAAGGAAAAGAGGAGATCTTAATTTCCGAAAATAATCCTGAAGATGAAAATGCAGGTACAAGAGAAGTTCCCTTTTCTAGAGAAATTTATATAGAAAGAGAAGATTTTAGAGAACAGGCAAATAAAAAATTCTTCCGTTTAAAACTTGATAAAGAAGTACGACTAAAAAATGCTTATATCATTAAAGCCAATTCGGTAGTAAAAGATAATAAAGGTGAGATCCTTGAAATTCATTGCACATATGATGAAGACTCTAAAAGTGGTAGTGGTAGTGAAGCGAGTAAGCGCAAAGTAAAGGGCACAATACACTGGGTGTCAATAAAAAATGCGCTAAAAGCAGAAGTTAGATTGTATGACAGATTATTTACTGATGAAGCTCCAGATTCACATAAAGACAAAGATTTTAAAGAGTTTATCAATCCTGATTCTTTAAAAATTATCAAAAATGCTTTTGTTGAACCAAGTTTAAAAACTGCCAAAATTGGTGATCGCTTTCAATTTCAGCGTTTGGGATATTTTAATGTTGATGATGATAGTACATTTGATAAGTTAGTTTTTAATCGAACAGTACCATTAAGAGATTCCTGGGCTAAAATGGAACAAAGGAAATAATATTATTTAGAGATTTATCTTGAAGATCGTTGAACAAATAAAAAAACCAATCAAAGATGAAATGGAATTTTTTGAAGTAAAATTCAAAGCTTCCATGATCTCAAATGTTCCTTTAATAAATCGTATCTCACATTATATCGTAAGACGAAAAGGCAAACAAATGCGACCCATGTTTGTTTTTCTGGTTGCTAAAATGGTTTCAAATGGTAATTTTAAAGAAAAAACTTATCGAGGAGCATCAATCATTGAGTTAATTCATACTGCAACTTTAGTACATGACGATGTTGTTGACGATAGTAATCGGCGGAGAGGATTTTTCTCATTAAATGCTTTGTGGAAAAATAAGATTGCCGTTTTAGTAGGTGATTACTTACTTTCTAAAGGATTGCTCTTATCCATTGATAATGATGATTTTGATGTTCTAAAACATATTTCGATAGCTGTTCGCGAAATGAGTGAAGGAGAATTATTACAAATTGAAAAAGCACGACAATTAGATATTACTGAAGATGTATATTTTGATATCATTCGCAAAAAAACAGCTACACTTATAGCAGCTTGTACTGCCATTGGAGCAACATCAGTTGATGCCGATAAAAATGAAGTTGAAAAAATGCGTGAATTTGGTGAGCTTATCGGAATTTCTTTTCAAATTAAAGATGACTTGTTTGACTATACAGATGCTAAAATTGGTAAACCAACAGGTATTGATATCAAAGAACAAAAAATGACGCTTCCGTTGATCTATACTTTAAACAATTGCAATAAAAAAGAAAAAAAATGGTTGATCAATTCTGTTAAGAATCATAATAAAGATAAAAAAAGAGTTAAAGAAGTTATTGCTTTTGTCAATCAAAATGGAGGAATTGAATACACAATTAAAAAAATGGAAGAATACCAAAAAAGTGCCCTAAAAATTTTAGATAATTACCCTGAATCTATATATAAAAAATCGTTAATCAATATGGTTAATTATGTAATTGAAAGAGAAGTATAAAACTTCCCTTTTCAATTCTTCTAAACAGTATTTTTATTCTAATGAAAAAGTCAATTTTTAAAATATTAGCAAGAATAAATAAAAGTATTTTTCCTGGTTTTGGTATAAGACAGTTAGATATGAGTAAAGCAAATAAATTTCAAATGGCAATAATCGGCTGGAGATATTTTGTAACTAAAAATAGTTTAGATTAATAATCTCCTAAATAGAAAAGATAGATAATCTTTTAATATGCAAATCACATTCCTTAAAGAAGTTATGAATACAAATTCTGATTTTAAAATGCTTTGTCAGGCTTGAGTTACTGAAGATATGATCAAATAATACCATTATCTTAAGAATTATCAGCTTAAAGATAAATCTTACATCTCCAGCAATTCTTCTAAAAAATCTCTTTTATTATTTAATCTCGGAATTTTGTTTTGCCCGCCAAGCTTATTTTTTTGCTTCAGCCATTGATAAAAAAGCCCTGATTTTGCCAGATGAATTTTTGGTAAAGCTAAAGTCATATCCAAATAGCGTTTAGCTTCATAATCTGAATTGATATCTTTTAAAGCCTCATCTAAAACTTTTGTGAAAACCTTTAAATCTTTTGGATTCGTTTTAAATTCAATTATCCATTCATGACCTCCATTTTTATCACTCATAAATATTGGAGCGACGGTATAGTCCGTTAACTCAGAATTTGTTTTTTTACAAGCTATTTGCAAAGCATCTTCAGCATTCTCAACTACTAATTCTTCACCAAATACATTGATAAAATGTTTGGTACGACCAGTAATTTTAATTCGATGGGGTTCAAGGCTTGTAAACCTAATCGTATCACCTATCAAGTAGCGCCACAATCCTGAGTTTGTAGTAATTACAATGGCATAATTTTTATTTAACTCAACATCCTTTATATGAATTGCATTCGAACTTTCACCTTCAAACTTATCCATTGGAATAAACTCATAAAAAATTCCATAATCCAACATCAATAATAATTCATCGGAGTTATTTCTATCCTGAATAGCAAAAAAACCTTCAGAAGCATTATAGGTTTCAAAATACTTAAAATTAGCACTTGGTATCAATTTTTTATACTGTTCTCTATAGGGGTTAAAATTTACACCTCCATGAAAAAAGACTTCTAAATTAGGCCATACCTGTAAAATATTTTCTTTCCCAGTTTTTTCTAAAACCTTGTTTAACAAAACCAACATCCAGGATGGCACACCTGCCAAACTTGTAATATTTTCATTAATTGTTTCTTCTATCACTGCCTCCATTTTGGTTTCCCACTCACCCATTAAAGAAGTTTTTAAGCTTGGCGCACTACTAAAATCAGCCCAAAATGGCATATTTTCTATAAGAATTGCAGACAGGTCACCAAAAAAAGTTTCATTATCTTCATATACCGTACTACTTCCGCCTAAACGCAAAGCCTTTCCTTTAAACATTTCGGTATTTTCATTGTTGGTGATATATAAACACAACATATCTTTACCTGCTTTGATATGACAATCTTCCAAAGATTCATCACTTACAGGAGCAAATTTACTTTTTGAATTTGTAGTCCCACTAGATTTTGCAAACCATTTAATTTTTGAAGGCCAAAAGATATTTTGTTCTCCTTTACGTGCTCTTTCTATCATAGGTTCAATAGATTCATACTTTTGAATTGGAATTCTCTCAACAAAAGAATCATAATTTTTTATGGTTGCAAAATTATATTTTTTACCTATTTCAGTATATCTTGCAGCAGATAACAAATCGTATAGAACCTCATTTTGAACATCAATGGGGTTATCGATAAATAGATCTATTTGATATTTACGCTTTTTTAATATCCACGAAAGTACAGTATGAAATAATGGAATTTGCATTGAGGTTTGAACAGTTTTTGTTTTATCTTTAGCCCATAAATATACATTTTTTTATTTTTATTTTTAAATTCAATTTTAACAAA
>JAOZVI010000061.1 GCA_029938265.1 Flavobacteriaceae bacterium
CTGCCGGCAGGCAGGTTCAGCACAGGTAGCGGGATTAGCCTGCCACGCCGGCAGGTGGGTTCAACTAACATTTTTGAGTTCGTTTTAAAACTCCTCAAAATTGAGTTTCACTAATAAATTCCATTTAAGGGAGAAATTATTTTTCTATATGAATTATTACATTAAAACATTACAGCACCATCACATTTATCAATACTCTATTCATTAACACTAACAACAACCGGTAACTTAAACTGTGTTTTTACCGGAATTCCTCTTTTTATTGAAGGTTGAATTAAAGTAGGTAAATGAGCAATTGTATATTTAAAAATACTATCAAAAGTGGGAATTTCTTCTTTTATTTTACTTGTAGATTGCAATTTGATCAATGAAATATTACCGGAACTATCAACCAATAGATCTGCATAAATTGTTTCTTTAAATGGTCTAGAAGCCTTCAAATTATGTTTGTTCATTGAGCTCTCTAACTTTTTTATCAGCTCATTTTCGAAACAAAGATTTTGTTTTTCATTAGTATCACAATTATTACATTCGTGAAAAAGTGGATAAACATCAACCGTAGTGTAATCTACAACAGTATCTAAAGCAGTTGAATATTGAAGTGAAGAATTTTTAGGCGATATGAAATCGCAGGAAGTGAAAACCGAAATAAATAATGACAGAATTAACAGCCTTAAAAACATTGCAATTGTTTATACTTTGTGAAAGTACAAATTATTTTGAAAAAGATGCTTTTTTGTTGAAAATCTGTTATAAAATGTTGATTTTTTAATGAATATAATTCAGGGGGTGACTTGAAGTCACCCCCTGAATAAAATTTACTCCACAACCAAACTAATAGGCAAAGTCTATTTAACAGTTGCTTTTTTACCATTCATCTCTTCCAATTGCATTTTAAGTTAATAAAAATCGTTCAATAAACACCCCCCTCAATCCCATCTCAAAATGGGAAGTTTTCCTATCTTGCTCAAAATTATATTTATGGATATTTTCTTACTCATTGTTGGTTTTCTTTTAACACTTTTAGGAATTGCAGGTTCTTTTTTACCGGTTTTACCGGGACCAGTTACCGGTTGGTTTGGACTTTTACTTTTATATCTAACAGATGCTGTGCCTATGAGTTATACTTTTCTAGGTATAACTTTAGCCATTTCAATTATAATTTGGGTTTTAGATTATATAATTCCGGCAATGGGAACCAAAAAATTTAGCGGTAGCAAAGCTGGTGCAATAGGAACAACTATTGGGCTAATCATTGGCTTACTCGCTCCTATTCCATTAGGCTTTGTGATTGGTGCTTTTTTGGGAGCTTTGGTTGGTGAATTAACGCATATCAGTGATTTTAAAAGAGCTTTAAAAGCTGCAATTGGATCATTTATTGGTTTTTTAGCTTCTACTACTTTAAAGTTTATTGTAAGTCTGATCTTTGCAGGTTTGTTTATTTCAAAGACAATTGAATATTGGAACTTAATAGTTTAAATTTATTTTTATTAATATTGACCTTTAATTCTTTAAAAGAATTTATATTTTTGCTTCATTAAATCAACAAATCCAAATATGTTTAAGAATCCAAAAATATACCAATTTCTATTTGCAATATTTCTATCATTAACTATTTACTCTGTATTTAATTATTTTCAATATAATAAAAAGAGAACTGAAAATGCCATTAAATTAGGCGAAAGTAAAAGAGATGAAATTAATAAAGAAATAGCAATAGCCTTCGACTCTATTGAAATAGTTACTATTCAATTAGGAGAAAAATTATCTGCTAAAAATCTATCAAAATATCAAATAGAAAATCTTATTAAAAAAACTGCTAAAAGAACTAATTTCTGTTTAGGGATTACTGCTGCATACGAACCTGTTTATAAGGATACTGCTAAGATATTATATGCCCCGTTTTATATTCAGGCAATTGATGAGATTAAATATATTGAAGAAAGTTATGATTATACCATTGATAGTATAGAAACCAACAAATGGTACACCGAAATTATTAAAGATCAAAAAGGTAGCTGGAGTAAACCATTTATAGCACAAGTGGCACAAGAGTTGGTTGTTGAATATGGGGTTCCGATTTATACAAAAGATAATAAAGGGAATAAAGTAATAAATGGAATGGTTTCTCTTACGATATCTTCTGCATTTATTGAAGAATACTTACACAAAATTTCTTTAGGAAAAACCGGATTTGCATTTATTTCAACCAAAGATAATATACTGATCGCACACCCAAGTACCGAGTTATTATTAAATCCTAAAGACCGAAAAAAAGCCTTAGAAAAACACCCGGAAAGGAAAAAGATGTTGATAGAAAAAGAAGGGCATTTTACTTCTTTTAGTTTATTTATTCAAGAAGAAGCTGAATTTTTCTTTTCAGAAATCAATAATAATTTGGTCTTATCTCTTGTTATCCCAATGCATGACTTAATAGGCTCAACTAGTCTATTTAAAAAGAAATTAATTTCTATTTCTATTTTTTTAACACTTACTATTATATTTTTTTTAATTTTTTCCTTTAAAGTTTGGGAAGGTAATACAAAGCTTTTATGGTATTTCTCCATTTCTATTTCTTTACTTTTCTTATTTAATATTTTCTTTTTCTGGTATCTTAATCAAAATGTTGATTATATTAATAACAGTCTGGGAGATGAGGAAATTAAAAGCAGAATTGCAATTAATAATTATTTAAAAAAGCGCAATGCAAGTTTAAAATTATTAGACTTTAAAGCAAAATCTGTTGAAGTTCCAACAGGAGTATTTTTATATGATATCGATTTTAAAAATGCTTATGATGTTGCAATTATTGGTAAAATATGGATGAAAATACCCGATAGTATTGATATTAAAGTAGATCCGATATTTGTATTTCCACAGGCATCTGCAACTGGTATATCTGTGAGGGTAAGACCATTAATTGAGAAAAAACATGTTAAGGATTATTGGTTTTACAGATATGATTTTAACGCCACAATACAATTTGATTTCGAGTATTTACACTATCCTCTGAATCTTAAAAAATTAGATCTTCAAATAAAATATCCATTAATTGGTGACAATATTGTATTAACACCTGATCTACAATCTTATGACTTTGTAAATCCATCTTCAAAACCCGGAATTAGTAATGACATCTATATACCAGATCATACAATTCTTTCTTCTTATTTCACTTTTGATGAACATAATTTTAATTCGAATTTAGGAAATGACGATTTTATGGGACTTAAAGAAACACCCATTCTTACGTTTAATATCTTAATGAAGAATATTGTGATCAATCCAATAATTTCTAATATTGTTCCTATTTTTATTATTGCAATTATGCTATTTTTACTACCTTTTACTATTGAAAAAGAAAATGGAGAAATTAAAGAAGGTGGAGCTTTAAATATTGTGCAAGCTTCCGGAGGTTTCTTTTTTGTTTTAATTATTGCACATATTCATCTTAGAAATTCTATTGAAACTCCAGGGCTTACCTATTTAGAAAGTCTTTATTTCATTATGTACCTTATGTTGGCAGTAATGGCAACATCTGTAATGTTATATATCAAAACCAATAAATATCCCCTTTTAGAATACAAACATAATCTTATTTTTAAATTAAGTTTTTGGCCTATATTACTTATTAGTTTTTATTTAATCACCATATTTATTTTTTATTGATGATACAATTCCCAATATATGCAGGTTTAATTGCTTCTATATTTCATGTAATCACCGGTCCGGATCATTTGGCAGCCGTTACACCTTTTGCTATAGAATCTAAGAAAAAAGCCTGGAAAGTTGGATTATTTTGGGGCTTGGGACATTTATTTGGTATGATCTTTATTGGTATTTTATTTATCCTTTTTAAGGATTTTATCCCAATTGAAAAAATATCTAAATACAGTGAACAATTGGTAGGTGTTGTCTTGATCTTCATCGGAATTTGGGCCTTTTATCAAATATTTTCAAAAAATAAAAATCATATACATTTGCATGTTCACAGTGAGGCAGCTCCGGTAATTCACACGCACAATCACGATCATTCACATAAAAAAAATCACCAGCATAAACATACCAACTCTGTTAAAAAAAATTATTTCTCTTCATTTTCAGTAGGTATTTTACATGGCCTGGCTGGAATTGCACATTTTATTTTGTTTATCCCTATATTAGGTTTTACTGAAAAAACTGATGCAGTACAATATATTTTAGGCTTTGCGATGGGTACTGTTCTGGCAATGATAGTTTACGCCCTAGCTATTGGCAAAATAGCCTTTATAGCAAATCAAGAACACAATGAAGATTTTTATAAAGGTATCCGTTTAGCCGGAGGTATCTTTGCAATTATTATTGGAATTTACTGGATATTCAGTAATTAAGGTTTAATAACCTGAGTTAAAAAAAGATTTATCTCAGGTTAACAACCAAAAAAAGCTGCTTAAAATTAAATTGAAGCAGCCTTTTTTATTTTTTAATATTTTAATCTAAAACCAGGTTTTTTGGTTTAACTGATACATTTCATAAAATTCCTCATCAGTTTTTGTAAGATAGATAATTCCTTCAATCAAACCAATAATTCCCATAACACCGGCACCAATACCACAAGTAAGAATCGTAACAAACAACATGATCATACCTTCTTTTTGATATCCTAATACAAATTTATGCACGCCAAAAGTACCCAATAGAATACCCAGTATACCTGCAATAAGTTTTTTGTTTTCCTGTATAGGTTGTAAAGCATCACCATGTTCATCAACTACTTCCATACTTCTATTATATTATATTAAAACCAAGGTTTTTTATTCTTTTGATAAGTATTATAAAACTCTTCATCACTTTTTGTCAAGTAAATAATTCCTTCAATAAAACCTACCAATCCAACTACCCAAGCTAATAATCCCAGACTAAAAATTCCTAAAATAACAGTTGCAACAAGCATAATTATCCCCTCTTTATTATATCCTAAAACAAATTTATGCACACCTAAAGAACCAAAAATAATTCCTAAAATACCTGCAAGTATTTTTTTATTGCCTTTATTAGAGGTTAGGTCTTCGTATGCATTTTTTGCTCCTTTGGTAAATTCATTAGCTGTTGATTTTGCTTCTTCCTGAAAATCTTTTGTTCCTTCATCAATATCATCAAAAATATCTTTAGCGCCTTTTTTAAATTTCTCAGCACCTTCCTTAAAATCTTCTTTTAGATCATCCGTTTCAATACCAATGTCTTCAGCTAGATCTTTAGCACTTTCCTTAATCTTTTTAGCAGCTTTCTTTACATCATCAGAAACTTTACTAGCTGTTTTTGAGGCATCATCTGCTATTTTATCGGCTTCTTTTTCAACCTTTTTTGCAGTTTTTTTAGTAGTTTTTTCAGCCTTTTTAGATGCTTTTTTAACTTCATCAGCTACTTTATTTATAGCCTCCTTAGTGTCATCAGCAATATTATCTGCCATTTTTTTTGTGCTTTTCGTTGCTTTTTTTGCAGTTTTTTCAGTGCTCTTTGTAGCTTTTTTAATATCTTTTTTTACTTCATCTACTATTTTTTTTGCATCAACGATAGCATCCTTTTCTAATTTGGTAATTTTTTTTGCCATAATAAGGGGTTTAATTAATATACCTACAAAGCTATTAAAATTATATTTCAAATCCTAAGCTTTAAAAAATTCTGTATTTTTGAATAATCATAAAAAATAAAACATGAAATCAAATCTAAAAATTGGTGTATTTGGCGGCGGGAGCTGGGCAACAGCTATTGTTAAAATGCTTTCAGAAAATATGAATGAAATTGGGTGGTATATGCGCAGTGTTTATGTCTCTGAACATATTAAACGTAACAAACATAACCCTAATTATTTAAGTTCGGCTGAATTTGATCCGGATAAACTAATATTTACCAATAATATTGATGAAATGGTTGCTTATGCTGATTATCTCATATTTGCAATTCCATCAGCATTTTTAAAAGAAGAATTGGATAAAATTACTATTCCGATTGATGGAAAAGTTGTTTTTTCGGCCATTAAAGGTATTGTGCCTGAAACCGGATTAATAGTTGGAGAACATTTTAATAAGTATTTAAATGTTCCTTTTGAAAATATTGGTGTTATCACCGGGCCCTGCCATGCAGAAGAAGTTGCTATGGAAAGACTATCATATTTAACAATTGCTTGCCGTGATGAGGAAAAGGCCAAAATACTTGCTGATCATATATCAAGCAGATACATAAAAACAAAAATATCAGATGATATTATTGGAACAGAATATGCTGCAATGCTAAAAAATATTTATGCCATTGCTGCCGGAATTGCCCATGGTTTAAGTTATGGTGATAATTTTCAAGCTGTATTGATGTCAAATTCTATTCGCGAAATGAAACGCTTTATTAAAAAAGTTCATAAAATGAAACGAAATATCAATAATTCAGCTTATTTAGGAGATCTGTTGGTTACCGGATATTCTGTATTTAGTCGAAACAGAATGTTTGGAAATATGATCGGTAAAGGATATACTGTTAAATCTGCCATGTTGGAAATGAGTATGATCGCTGAGGGTTATTATGCAACAAAAAGCGCCTACAATATCAACCAAAGAAATGGCGCAAAAACTCCAATAATCAACACGGTTTATGCTATATTATATGATAATAAGGATCCTAAAAAAGAATTTAAAAAGCTAACTGAATTATTGAATTAAATTTTTGTTAATGAGATTTTTATTTTTTGTTTTTGTCTTTTTGTCTTTTCACATTTCTGCACAAAAAATCAAAGGAATTGTGCTTGATAAGTTTAATGACAAACCCATTGAAAACGTAAATATTTATTTTGACAATTCTAATAAAGGCACTAAAACTGATAAAAAAGGTCGTTTTAAAATAAATACACTTCCAAGAGACACAAAAAATAAGTCCATAATTATTTCACATATTAGCTATAATACTAAATCTATTCTGTTTGGTAAAAATCTGAAAATTGATACGATTTATTTAGAACAAAAAAATAGGCTACTTAATGAAATTCAACTTACTGAAACCAGAAAATTAAAAAGTAATATTAAATTCCAAAAACTAGCCTTTCTGCCAAAAAACATTCACTCCTTTGCATCACTACTCATAGATGATAAAATCTATATTTTTGGTGGCGATTTAACCTTTAATGTAAATTCGTATAAAAAAGCGCTAAATGATTTTGATTATGATCAAAATCAAGATAAATCATTTCAAGCGTTTTTTGATAATGTTTTTTTATTAAATCAACCTACATTTCAAGATTTTAATAATGAATTATTTATTTATGATATCAAGGCTGACCAATGGAATAAAGAAGATATCGGACTGAGTAAAAGAGCGTACCACAATATAAACTATGATAAGGATAATAATAAAATTTACATCTTGGGCGGTAAACGTTTATCCAAAAGTAAACGTTTTGAATATTTAGAAGAAAATATTGAAGTTTTAGACCTTAATACTAAAAGTGTAAAAATTGACAAAACCAATCCTCATCAGGCCGTTAATTTTGAATCTTTTATTTATAAAAATAACTTAATTGTAATGGGAGGTTCCATTAAAATTAAAAAAAATAAAGAAAAGATCTATTCAAATAAAATTCATTTATACGATTTAAAAAAGGGTTTATGGTACCAGATTGGAAATATGCCTGAGGCAAAAGAAACAAATGGGGTGTTGATGAGAGATAAAATATTTTTCTTTGGAGGATACAATAAAAAACCATTAACTCAAATTGAATCATTTGATCTAATAACCGGTAAATGGAGTGTTGAGGGTGATCTGTTTACCGGAGTTGGCAGACCGGCAATAGCAACAAATGGTGATCTAATTTACTTATTTGAAAAAGGAATTATTTTTACCTACAATACCTTAACTAAAAATCTAAAAGAATACCATGTTGAACTTTTTTTAGAAGCATCAAACATGTATTTTGCCAATAATAATTTATTTATTTTGGGAGGATCTTATCAAGATGAATTTTCAAATATACCCTCAAAAGATCTTTTTAGTATTGATATAAATGAATTTGAAAATTCAAGAATTCATAAAATAACTTCACTTAAGTAAAGTATTCTTTTCCTTAATCCCGATTCCTTCTTTTTTTTGCCTGGTAATAAAAAAAGTAAGCAAGAGCTATTAATAAAACAAAAGGCAAATAGGTTCCTATAACTACGCCTATTTCATAACCTTTATCAGGAGCATTTTTCATTTTTTCTACAATATCAACTTGAAGAAGAAATAATAATGGTATTAATTTCATTTTTTAAACTTTTTTAAAGCGTGCTTAGTAAATTCTGACAAAACCAATCTACCACTTATTTCAGCATTTTGAGTTAGTAAATCATCCCAATGATCCGTATCATGCCATAATATTTTTTTCATCTCCATCATAGCATCTAAATTGTAACTTGCCAAATTTTTAGTTAAGCTATCAATAGCTTCATCCATATCTCTTGGTTTTTCAAAAACTCTGGCAAACAAGCCTTTATCTTTAGCCCAATAAGCTGTTTTCCAATTGGTAGCATCAATGGTCAATTCGCTTAAAGCGGAAACTCCAATTTTACGCTCAACCGCAGGAGCAATTACAAATGGACCGATACCAATACTGAATTCAGAAAGTTTTACATCAGCATTTTCAGTAGCAAAACAATAATCAGTAGCTGCAATAATTCCAAGTCCACCACCAACTGCTTTACCCTGAACACGCCCGATGATCAATTTAGGGCATTTACGCATAGCATTGATAAGATTGGCAAAACCCGAAAAAAATTGTTTTCCATCTTCCGGAGTATTGATCATAAGCAATTCATCAAACGATGCGCCTGCACAAAAGGTCTTTTTTCCTTCACTTTGCAATACGATCACATTAACCTCCTCATTATTTCCAATACGATCAATTGTGTTGATCAATCTTTGCAACATCTCGCTCGGAAATGAATTACTGGCAGGATGAAAGAAAGTAATTGTTGCTACTTTATTTTGTATTTGTACTTGAATTGTGCCTGAGTTCATAAATATATTTTTAGTTTAAAAGTGTAAGATTTTCGTTTTCACAAAAATGACAGATAAGGAAATAGCTTTCATCTAAGACACCCCATTCACAATAACATTCCTATCAATCTTACGTACCAAACCTTGTAAAACCTTACCTGGGCCTACTTCGGTAAATTCTGTTGCTCCATCAGCAATCATTTGCTGAACGGTTTGTGACCATCTTACCGGTGCTGTTAATTGAGCCATCAGATTTCTTTTTATTTCGGCTGCATTATTAACAGCTCTTGCAGTTACATTTTGATAGATCGGACAGTTAGGCTCACTAAATATTGTATTTTCAATAGCTGCTGCCAATTCTTCTCCGGCAGGCTCCATCAAAGGAGAGTGAAATGCACCACCTACAGGTAAGACCAATGCTCTGCGAGCACCTGATTCTTTTAAAATTTCACAGGCAAGATCAATCGCTTTAATTTCACCAGAAATTACCAATTGTCCTGGACAATTATAATTTGCCGGCACTACAATACCTTGCGTTTGCATACAGATCTCTTCAACTATATCATTTTCCAAACCCAAAACTGCGGCCATCGTTGATGGTTCGATCTCACAAGCTTTTTGCATCGCTAAAGCACGTTGTGAAACCAATTTAAGCGCCGATTCAAAATCTAAAACACCATTGGCAACTAAGGCTGAAAATTCACCAAGCGAATGACCTGCAACCATATCGGGTTTAAATTCATCACCCAAAGTTTTGGCTAAAATTACAGAATGTAAAAATATTGCCGGTTGGGTAACTTTGGTCTGCTTAAGATCTTCTGCCGTTCCTTCAAACATAATATCGGTTATTTTAAAACCTAAAATATCATTAGCTTTGTTAAAATATTCTTGGGCTAAAGTTGATTTTTTAAATATATCTAAACCCATTCCTGGGAATTGAGCCCCTTGACCGGGAAAAATAAATGCATGCATTTTGTTTAATTTTTTCAATGAAATACAAAAATAAGAAAATTATTCCGACTCTTTCAGGTCAATAACGCTGAAAGATCTATATATTAATTATTGATATTAACCCTGTAATTTAAATAAAATCTTTTTATTTTAATGTTCGCTTTAATTGATTGTAATAACTTTTACGCTTCTTGTGAGCGTGTTTTTAATCCTGATTTAAATGGCAAGCCTGTTGTTGTGTTGTCAAATAATGATGGTTGTGTTATTGCCAGAAGTAATGAAGCAAAATCATTTGTTCCTATGGGAGCCGCTGCTTTTAAATATAAAGATGTATTTGAACAAAACAATATTGCTGTTTTTTCTTCAAATTATGCTTTGTATGGCGATATGAGTGCACGGATAATGAAAATGTTATCTACATATTCTCCTAAAATTGATATTTACAGTATTGATGAAGCATTTTTAAGATTCGATAATTTTAAATATCTTGATTTTCAGGAGTATGGGATACAAATGAAAAAAGATGTAACCAAATCTACCGGAATACCTATTAGCATTGGTTTTGCTACTACCAAGGCACTATCAAAAGTTGCCAATAGAATTGCAAAGAAATTTAGCGAAAGAACACAAGGAGTTTATATAATTGATAATGAAGAAAAAAGAATTAAAGCGCTTAAATGGCTGGCAATTGAAGATGTTTGGGGTATTGGTCGCCGACATGCAAAAAGATTACGAAAATTAAATATTCGCAATGCTTATCAGTTCACACTTTTACCTGATGAATGGGTAAGAAAAAATATGTCGGTTGTCGGACTTAGGTTAAAAAGAGATCTGGAAGGTAAACCTACACTAGATCTGGAAAAAATTAAAACAAAGAAGAATATTGCAACTACCCGTTCTTTTGATAAAAATTATAGTGATTTTGAACAAATAAAAGAAAGAGTTACTACTTTTTCTGTGAGTTGTGCCGAGAAACTTCGTAAACAACATTCATATTGTAATACACTGTTGGTTTTTCTACATACCAATGGATATAGGAAAGAGCTACCGCAATACAGTAAAAATATTGTTGTTAAACTTCCTTTTCCAAGCAATTCAAATATTGAACTCGCTAAATTTGCAGTAAAGGGACTAGAACGAATCTTTAAAAAAGGATTTCAATATAAAAAAGCAGGTGTTATTGCAATGGATATCACACCTCAGGAACAACGACAAATATCACTTTTTGAGAATTCAGATCCAAGACATCAGGTATTAATGAACGTAGTTGATAAATTAAATCATAGTATCGGGCAACAAAAAATAAAATTAGCCAGTCAGAATTTAGAAAGAACCTGGAAAATGCGACAAGAACGTTTATCTCTACGATATACTACACAATTAAAAGAAATAATAACTGTAAAAGTGTAAAGAATTATGTGTTTTTATACGCAACAAACAAAGGAAGCTATAGAAGTTGAAAACCGGTTTAATGCTAAAATTATAAACAAAACTTTATTTAATACAAGTAATGTGATCAATGTATTTTCATTTCCAAAAACACCAATAATTACAAATAATGATGTAAATATAATTCAACATTTTCAATGGGGTTTAATTCCTTTTTGGGCAAAAGATGAAACGATTAAAAAATATACTTTAAATGCCAAAATTGAAACCCTTCATGAAAAACCATCTTTTAAAGATATAGTAAATAACAGATGTTTGATCATAGCAGATGGTTTTTATGAATGGCAGTGGTTAGATGCCAAAGGAAAAAATAAACAACGATATTTAATAACCTTGCCCAATGATGAATTATTTGCTTTTGCAGGAATATGGACGGAATGGGTAAACAAAGGAACCGGTGAAATCATCAATTCATATAGTTTGATCACAACTAAAGCCAATAAATTAATGAGCAGGATCCACAATACAAAAAAAAGAATGCCTGTTCTTTTATCAAAAAATAATGAAAATAACTGGCTTTCAGGTGATGCTATTGAAAATTTTAAAAATGTAAATCTTGATCTAAAAGCAGTAGTATGTTAAGATAAAAATATAGTTCTATATATCTTTTACTCGTCTACAAATACCCTCTAAGGGTATATTTAGAAAATATGATTTAAATCATAAAATGTAAATATGAAGAGGATTAGATTTGAGAATATTAAATTATAAAATTATGAGAAAATTAATATTAGGATTAGGATTAATAGCAATAAGTTTATCAAGTTGTGGAAAACAAAATCAAGCTAAGCTGGAAGTTAAAGAAGACGTAACTCCTAAACTTTATATAACAAAGAGTATTGTAAAGGGAAAATTAGGAAGCGGAGAGGAATCTAAAAAATATAAAGAAACATCTGTGTTTAGCGATACTTACATCGAGTTAAGTGCTACTCAATCAACATTAGGAGGATACCAAGCTCAATACAAGCTACCTAGTGAAGAAGGGTCAGACGGAATTTATACAGTAGGCTATTTGATAGTTACGGACAAAGAAGGGAATACTCTTAATTACGAAACTCCATCTGAATTTTTAAATTACATGAATGGTATGGGGTATGAGATGGCTACCGAAAAAAGTCATAAATACGGAAAGATTTATACATTTAAAAAGAAATAAGAAATTTAGATTTTGCATATAACCCGTGTGATTCATTTCATTCGGGTTTTTTATGTTAACCTTCCATTTTCTACAACACCAATTCATAACCCTCCATGTTATGATAAAAAAACACATACCTACTAATAAAGAAGTAAAGAAATTCTTACAGGAAATTGAGCAACATATTCAATTAAACAAGAACGAATCAAGAAAGTCACAAGAATACTAATCAAGGTTATAAAGCAATTCATCGAACGTCTTGAATTGAAGTTTACAAATTTTACGGTATAGTGTCCTTTAAAACTTAATTTTTGTGCAAATAAAGAAGAGTTGCTAAGTAAGCTAATCTGAGGATTTAATAATTTACCGTACGATAACCGTACAAACTTAAAAATAATAAAACCTCAACCACTTAAGAATAAGTAAGTTGAGGTTTTCCCCTCTTTTTTAATTGTTGACCCACAAGGATTCGAACCTTGACTGACGATACCAAAAACCGGAGTGCT
>JAOZVI010000180.1 GCA_029938265.1 Flavobacteriaceae bacterium
CTATGGGTTATGGGGAGTCTAACGATGGCACTATCAATAATATGCGTAGGGGGCACCAAATGGAAACCTACTGGGAAGATGATTAAAACCCGATGGGCTGCGGACGTCGATCCTTCCGACCCGCTTCCGGAGTATCCGCGACCGCAGCTTGTCCGCAGTGAGTGGAAAAGTCTGAACGGGCTTTGGGATTACGCGATTGAGGCTCGGGGAGAAACTGTACCGTCTGATTGGGACGGGAAGATTCTGGTTCCATTTTGTGTGGAGTCCTCATTGAGCGGAGTGCAGAAACCGGTAAAATCGGATCAGGAGCTGTGGTATCGGCGTTCTTTCAAGGTTGATCCCGAATGGGCGGGAAAGCGTGTGCGGCTTAACTTCGAAGCGGTGGAATGGCAGACTACGGTATGGGTCAACGGCCAGCGTATCGGGGAGCATAAGGGGGGGTATGACAGCTTTTCGTTTGATATTACGGATTCATTGAATCGTGCGGGTAATAATAAATTGGTGGTGCAGGTGTGGGATCCCACCAATGACGGCCAGCAGGTTTATGGCAAACAATCACTATCTCCGAGCGGGATCTTCTATACCGCTGTCACGGGTATCTGGCAGCCGGTCTGGCTTGAGCCGGTGGATGAAATCCATATTGAGTCCGTTCGTATAATACCGGATATTGATGCCGGTACGGTGCGCATAGAAGTAATGTCCTCTGGCGGAGAGGGTATTTATGCGACAGCAGCTTCGGGAGAAGTGCAAGCAGATGCCACGAATAATCCGATGCGGCTTGAGCTAAAGCTTCCTGATGCACGGCTCTGGTCACCGGACGATCCGCACCTATATGACTTGAACATTGAGTTGCGCGATGGCGACCGTGTTGTCGATACCATAACCAGCTATTTCGGTATGCGCAAAACCGAGATGCGCAAGGATGATGGGGGTATCAACCGGCTCTTCCTTAACAACAAGCCGCTGTTTCATTTTGGCCCGCTGGATCAGGGGTGGTGGCCGGACGGGTTATACACGGCACCCACCGATGAAGCCTTGCGTTTTGATATTGAATGGACGAAGCAGTCCGGATTCAACATGATCCGCAAGCATGTCAAGGTGGAGTCACGCCGCTGGTACTCCTGGTGCGATAAGATCGGCATTCTGGTCTGGCAGGATATGCCGAGCTCCGATCCGCATTGCTGCAACTGGGATCGAAATCCTGATGGGACCGGAGGAGAGGGTAGCTTTTCTGAGGAGGTGAAGGCTCAGTTTCGCACAGAACTTTCCGCCATGGTGGATCGCCTGCACAATGCGCCATCGGTGGTGGTCTGGGTTCCGTTCAATGAATCCTGGGGACAGCACGACACCGAACAGACGGTTGACTGGCTGCAAACGAACGATCCGACCCGGCCCGTCAACAGTGCCAGTGGAGGCAACTATCGTCAGGTGGGTGACATTCTGGACATTCATTCCTATCCCGCCCCGGGCTTTCCCCGGCGTGATGACAAGCAGGCTGTGGTCTGCGGCGAGTTCGGCGGGCTGGGCTGGCCGGTTAAGGGGCATTTGTGGACAGATCATGGGAACTGGGGATACCGGACCTATCAGTCGCAGGAAGAGCTGATGAAGCAATACAAGGCGCTGATTGACCGGTTGGGCCCGATGATTGCGCAGGGGCTGGCAGGGGCGGTCTATACCCAGACAACGGATGTCGAAGGTGAGGTCAATGGTCTGCTGACCTATGATCGTGCGGTGCAAAAGCTCGACCCGAAGTGGTTAAAGAAGCTCCATGCGAAACTCTATGGAAAACACGAGATGGCATTCCGCCCACCTGCGATACCGCTGGTGACGATTGATCCCTTCACGAGCTGCTGGTCGATGTCCGACAAACTCACCGATCAATTCCCCAAACACTGGACCCAGTCGATTCATGCGATGGCCGGTCTGATCCGCATAGACGGGAAGACAAAACGGTTTATGGGCACACCCGGCGGCATAGGCGGCATCATTGAACAGGAGAAGGTTGATGTCCATGCGACCCAGACGGTTTACCGCTTTGCCGACGATCAAGTGCGGCTAAAGGTGATTTTCACGTCGCCGCTGCTGATGGATGATCTTGACCTGATGTCACGGCCTGTCTCGTATGTTGATTTCGAGGTGGTTGCCCTTGACGGGAAGAAACATGATGTTCAGATCTACTTTGACGCGACCGCTGAATGGGCGGTCAATCAGGTCGGCGAAAAGGTAAACTGGAGCAGAATGAAGGTTGCGGGCCAGACTGCGATGCGGGTTGGCACAGAGGCCCAACCGATTCTTGGATCCAAGGGGGACAACCACAGAATTAACTGGGGCTATCTGCTGGTAAGTGCAGCGAAAAAGCAGGCACAAAGCTTCATGGGCGATGTAGAAGCACAGCGCATCCTGTTTAACAAAACCGGAAAAATTGCCGTGAAAGACGAGCCTTCGGTTGCCAGACCCGCCAGTCAGGAATGGCCGGGACTTTGCCTGAGTTATGATCTCGGCAAGGTAGGAAATAGAGCGGTTAAAAGGCACTTGCTGATCGGCTATGATGATATCGAGTCGATTCACTATTTCGGAAAGAATCTTAAAGCATGGTGGCGGCGCGGCGGTATGTCGGTTGAGAGAATGCTGGCGCAGGCGAATGACGACCACGACCGTGTTCTAGAGCGTTGCCAAAGTTTTGACCGCAAGCTACGCAAGGAGGCTGAGGCGGCCGGTGGCGCAAAGTATGCCGACCTATGCGAACTGGTCTATCGCCAGGCCATTACCGCGCACAAACTGGTGGCCGGCCCCGAAGGCAAACCGCTGTTTTTCTCGAAAGAGAACAACAGTAACGGGTCGATCGGAACCGTGGATGTGACCTATCCATCGACGCCGCTGTTCTTTATCTATAATCCTGATCTGGTGAAGGGGATGATGGAACCGATCTTCTACTACTCGGAGAGCGGGAAATGGACAAAACCGATTGCTGCGCACGATGTCGGCACTTATCCGATTGCCAATGGGCAGACCTATCCCCACGACATGCCGGTCGAGGAGTGCGGCAACATGCTGATCCTCTCGTATGTGCTGGCACAGATCGAGGGCAACGCCGACTATGCAAAGGGGCACTGGAAATGCCTGACCGACTGGGCGGCATTTCTTGAGAAAGAGGGCTACGACCCGGATAATCAGCTTTGCACCGACGATTTTGCCGGGCATCTGGCTCATAATTGCAACCTGTCGATCAAGGCGATTTTGGGATTGGCCTCATATGGCAAGCTGGCTGGACTACAGGGCGACAAAGCGACCGAAAAGCGTTATGTCGATATGGCCAGGGAAATGGCAAAAAGCTGGGAAGCCGAAGCGAAGGACGGTGATCACTACCGATTGACGTTTGATCGTGCGGGAACCTGGAGCCAAAAGTACAATCTGGTCTGGGATCGGATGCTGGGGTTGAATCTATTTTCTGCTGAAGTGGCCCGAAAAGAGGTGGCATACTACATTAAACATCAGAATCATTACGGGATCCCATTGGACAGCCGCAAGACCTTTACCAAGTCCGACTGGATCATGTGGTCGGCCACGTTGGCCGAAAGCGATGAAGATTTTCGGAAGCTGACGGATCCGGTCTGGCGGTATGTGTCGATGTGCGACCGGCGTCTTCCGGTTGCTGACTGGCACGAAACGAAGACCGCGCACATGATTGGGTTTTCTGCCCGTAGCGTGGTGGGGGGGTACTATATGAAAATGCTGGACGAGAAGTTGGAGAAGGAACTAAGTGTGCGAAAA
>JAOZVI010000181.1 GCA_029938265.1 Flavobacteriaceae bacterium
TTTTTTTTCTTTAAGCGCAAATATAATTTTTAAATTGTTTACAACAATATTTTTTCTGCTATTTTCGCATATTAAATACCCGTTGTGCTCTATCAAATTCTATCTTATTTTAAGTTTCTATATCTTTCCGGCAACCTACATGGTATCCATTCACCATTTGTTTATCAACTAACAACAAAATGTTTTAAGAAAAATAATAAAAATATATCAGATCAATTTTTAAAATTTAAAGATTTTCAAAAATCATTATTGAACAACAATCAATCTATTCATGTTACTGATTTTGGTGCCGGCTCAAGAGTTTTTAAAAATGATCTTAGAGAAATCTCAGCAATTGCAAAGAACGCTGGTATAACTAACAAAAAAGCCAAATTACTTTTAAAGATCATTCAGTATTTTAAACCTCAAAAGATCTTAGAAATAGGTACGTCTCTTGGCCTCGGAACTTCATGCTTAAGTATTGGAAATCCACATGCAAAAATAATTACCCTTGAAGGTTGTCCGCAAACTGCTCAAATTGCTCAAGATCAATTTGATAAGTTTAATCTTCAAAATATCAAAATTAATGTAGGTGATTTTAAAAATACTTTACAAAAAATCATTAAAGATCAACAATTTGATTTAATTTATTTTGATGGTAATCATACTAAAAAAGCAACAATACAATATTTTGAACAATGCTTACCAACAGCACAAAACAATTCAATATTTATTTTTGATGATATTCATTGGAATGAAGATATGGAAGAAGCCTGGGAACAGATCAAAGATCATAAAAAAGTAACCGTAAGTATTGATTTATTCCATTGGGGAATTATTTTCTTTAGAAAAGAACAACCCAAACAACATTTTAATATTAAAGTTTAATATAATTAAAAATATTCCATGAAAATTTATACAAAAACAGGTGATCAAGGTAAAACTTCTCTTTTTGGAGGTACTCGTGTTGACAAATACAATATCCGAATTGAAGCCTACGGTACTATTGATGAATTAAATTCGTATATCGGATTGATCCGAGATCAAAAAATTGATCAAAAAACCTATAATTCATTGATAAAAATTCAAAACGATCTATTTACTTTAGGTGCCATGTTAGCAACTCCTTTAGAGAAAGAAAAACTAAAATCGGGGGTTAACAGATTAAAAATTTCAAGCATTTCTGATAATGATGTCGAATTTCTAGAAAATGAAATTGATAAAATGATTAAAATACTACCCAAAATGACCAATTTCATTTTACCAGGCGGACATACAACTGCGTCATTTTGTCACATCGCTAGAAGTATTTGTAGAAGAGCTGAAAGAATAATAGTTCAATTGCATCATATTGAGCCAGTTAACAAATATATCTTAATCTATATAAATCGTCTTTCTGATTACTTATTTGTGTTGGCACGGAAGTTGACAAAAGATAATAAAGCTGAAGAAATTCAGTGGAATTCAAAATATAATAAGTAAAAAAACACGTTCTTTAAATTAGTGAAAATTACTTTTAACCTGTGTTTAAGCTAAATTTTGCCCACAGTTTCAGATAATTAGCACATAGATGAGTCTAATTATCTGAATCTGCAAGCAGAAAAATCAATAGCACACCATCTTTGAACTAAAAATAACTTGTAATAACCCGTTATTACCTCCTGATTTTCAGCATCAAATCTATTGCACTATTGACTTTCCGTAATATAAATATTAGCTCGAATTCAGGTTATTAAAAAAATCATCTAAAAAGCTTGGTTTTTTACATAATAAATTTATTTTTGCAAAAATAATTAACCCTATGTATTGGACTTTAGAATTAGCATCATATTTAAGTGATGCGCCTTGGCCAGCAACAAAAGACGAATTGATTGATTACGCAATTCGAACAGGAGCACCTTTAGAAGTAGTTGAAAATTTACAAGCTATTGAAGATGAAGGAGAAGTTTATGAAATTATTCAGGAAATTTGGCCTGATTATCCTACTGATGAGGATTTTCTTTGGAACGAAGATGAATATTAAACAAGTAAAAGTCTCCTATGAGGCTTTTTTTTTGCTTAATTTTGAACAAATTTATGGTACTCCTCATTTGATAAAACCGATTTATATATTTTATCAAATTAATTTTTAAAAATATTTAAAATGAGTTTACTTAATTCAGTATTAAAAGTCTTTGTTGGAGATAAAAAGAAAAAAGACTTAAAAAACCTGCAACCAATAGTAGAAAATGTAAGAGCATTTGATAAAGAAATGGAATCACTTACTATTGACCAGCTTCGTGAGAAGACTAGCTTTTTTAAACAAAAAATAAATGAAGCTGTTATAGAACTTGATGATAAAATTGTACAATTAAAAAAAGAAACTGAAACCGCAAACATAGACCGTAAAGAAGAGATCTATAGTGAAATTGATAATCTTGAAAACGAATCTTATCAAACTACCGAAAAGATATTATATGAAATCCAAGCCGAAGCATTTGCCGTAGTTAAAGAAACTGAAAAACGTTTTAAAAATAACAAACAATTAAAAGTTTTGGCTACATCATTTGATCGTGAACTTTCAGGCATAAGACCCAATGTTAATTTAGATGGTGAATATGCAATCTGGGATAATTCATGGGATGCCGCCGGTAAACCAATTATTTGGGATATGATACCTTATGATGTTCAATTAATTGGTGGTTCTGTTTTACATCAAGGAAAAATTGCTGAAATGATGACTGGTGAAGGTAAAACTTTGGTAGCAACGCTTCCATTGTATTTAAATGCCTTACCCGGAAAAGGTGTTCATGTTGTTACAGTAAATGATTATTTAGCCAAACGTGATGCTGCCTGGATGGGTCCGATATTCGAATTTCACGGACTATCAATTGACTGCATTGACAATCATCAACCCAACTCAGTTGAACGAAGAAAAGCATATAATGCTGATATCACCTATGGTACGAACAACGAATTTGGATTTGATTATCTTCGTGATAATATGGCACATACACCTGGGGATCTTGTTCAACGCCCTCATAATTATACTATTATTGATGAAGTTGACTCTGTTTTAGTAGATGATGCCCGTACACCTTTAATTATCTCTGGTGCAACACCGCAAGGCGATCGTCATGAATTTAACGAATTAAAACCAAAAGTAGAAGAGATTGTTAAAATCCAAAATAAATACTTGACTGGTATTTTATCTGAAGCAAAAAAAATGATCAGCGAAGGCAATACAAAAGAAGGAAGTTTTTTATTGTATCGTGTTTTTCGTGGTTTACCTAAAAACAAAGCTTTAATAAAATATTTAAGTCAGGAAGGCATCAAACAAAAACTGCAAAAAACCGAAAATTTCTACATGCAGGATAACAATCGTGAAATGCCTAAAATTGATGAAGCATTATATTTTGTTATTGATGAAAAAAATAATTCAATCGAATTATCCGATAAAGGTATCGCACATCTTTCAGGTGATGATCAAGAAGAACAATTCTTTGTATTACCGGATATTGGAATGGAAATTGTCAAAATTGATAAACAAGATATTTCTGCAGAAGAAAAATCTGCATCAAAAGAAGAACTATACAGAGATTTCAGTATCAAAAGCGAACGTATTCATACATTGAACCAATTGTTAAAAGCCTATACGTTATTTGAAAAAAATGTAGAGTATGTAATCATCGAAGAGCAAGTTAAAATTGTTGACGAACAAACCGGTCGTGTGATGGATGGCCGAAGATATTCTGATGGATTACATCAGGCAATTGAAGC
>JAOZVI010000062.1:0-2094 GCA_029938265.1 Flavobacteriaceae bacterium
TCATAAATCGTTAATCCCTGCCACGCCGACCTTTAGGCGGGCTTGTTCATTATTCATTTTGATTTTAGAACAAGCCTTCCAGCCGAAGATTGAGAGCAAGGAATATTAGTTTTAAGCGACGGAGAGATGGAACGATAGAACAAAACTAATATTTCTTTGCAAACTTTGCATAATACCTTTGCGTTCCCCATTGCGTGAAAAGAATTATAAACCTGTCAACGCTAATCAGGGATGTTCAGTAAAAAAAAGTAGTTAAAAAGTCGAATGTCGTAAAGTCCATTGATTTCATCTTTGCAAATCACGAGGTACAAAATATGAAGCTCCTCACCTTTTAAGGGGAGGTGTCCGTAGGACGGAGGGGTTTAAAAATCAGTTAGGAAATTAATTAAAACAGATCAAACACTAATCAGGGATGTTCAAAAAAACATGATAAAAATCATATTATTTTGGTTTATTTATAATCATTCCATATAAAGTTGTATTTTCGCACTTCGCCTAAAAAAATCAAAATTAAATGAAAAAAATAACCAAAGAAACCTATATAAAATGGTATAAAGACATGCTTTTTTGGCGAAAGTTTGAAGACAAATTAGCAGCGGTTTATATCCAACAAAAAGTTAGAGGTTTTTTACATTTATATAACGGACAGGAAGCTGTTTTAGCAGGTGCTTTACACGCAATGGATCTGACCAAAGATAAAATGATCACTGCCTACAGAAACCATGTTCAACCAATTGGTATGGGTGTTGATCCGAAGCGAATAATGGCTGAATTATACGGAAAAGAGACAGGTACTTCGCATGGTATGGGAGGTTCAATGCATATTTTTTCAAAAGAAAAAGGATTTTATGGTGGTCATGGTATTGTTGGAGGTCAAATTCCTTTAGGCGCTGGAATTGCTTTTGCTGATAAATATTTTGGCAGAAAAGCTGTTACGTTAACTTATTTTGGTGATGGTGCAGCAAGACAGGGCTCACTACACGAAACTTTTAATATGGCTATGGCCTGGAAATTACCGGTAGTTTTTATTGTTGAAAACAATGGTTATGCCATGGGAACTTCAGTAGATAGAACAGCAAACCACCCTGATATCTGGAAATTAGGTTTAGCCTATGAAATGCCTAGTGAACCCGTAGATGGAATGAGTCCGGTAGCAGTTGCTAAAGCAATGGACAAAGCCATAAAACATGCCCGAAGCGGAGAAGGTCCTTATTTTCTAGAAATGAAAACCTACCGTTACAGAGGTCATTCTATGAGTGATGCTCAAAAATATCGTACCAAAGCTGAAGTTGCTGAATATAAAAAAATTGACCCTATCTCTCAGGTTTTAGATGTTATCCTTAAGAAGAAATATTTAACAGATGATGAGATCAAAGCAATTAATGCAGATGTAAAAGCAAAAGTTATTGAATGTGAAAAATTTGCCGAAGAATCACCATATCCGGATATACAGCAAATGTATGATATGGTGTATGAACAAAAAGATTATCCTTTTTTAAAGCATAAACTTTAAAAAACTAAAATAATAAACCAAAAAAACTATGGCCGAAATAATAACTATGCCCCGATTAAGTGATACCATGACTGAAGGTGTTATTACAAAGTGGCTTAAAAAAGTTGGTGATAAGATAGTTGAAGGCGATATATTGGCTGAAATTGAAACCGATAAAGCTACCATGGAATTTGAATCTTTTCACGAAGGAACATTGTTATATATTGGCATTAATGAAGGTGAAACAACAAAAGTTGATGAAGTTATTGCAATAATTGGTGATAAAGGAGAAGATATTTCAAGTTTGGTCAATTCAAGTACTGAAACTCAAGATGAAGTTAATGAGAACTCTAAAGATCCTGTTAAAGAAAAAGAATTTATAAAACCTGAGGGAATAGAAGTGATTTCTATGCCCCGACTAAGTGATACAATGACTGAAGGAACTGTATCAAAATGGCTGAAAAAGATTGGAGATCAAGTAAATGAAGGAGATATTTTAGCCGAAATCGAAACTGATAAAGCTACAATGGAGTTTGAATCCTTCTACCAGGGAACACTTTTATATATTGGTATTGAAGAAGGTACTACAGCTAAAGTTGATA
>JAOZVI010000062.1:2194-12879 GCA_029938265.1 Flavobacteriaceae bacterium
GAAAATTATTTTGAAACTGCTGGTTCTGGTTTTAATACATCATTTGTTCCAAAAGGACAAGAAAGTTTTGAGGAAGTTCCTAATTCTCAAATACGCAAGACCATTGCGCGAAGATTGGGAGAATCAAAATTCACTGCACCTCATTACTATTTGAATGTTGAGTTTGATATGGACAATTCTATTGTCTTTAGAGATCAATATAATTCAATACCTGATACCAAAATATCATTTAATGACATGATTGTAAAAGCAACAGCTTTGGCTTTAAAACAACATCCACAAGTAAATTCACAATGGTTTGAAGATAAAATCAGACTAAATCATCATGTACATATAGGCGTAGCTGTTGGAGTTGAAGATGGTTTATTAGTGCCTGTTTTAAAATTTGCCGATGAACAAAATTTAACACAAATTGGTGCTCAGGTAAAAGATTTTGCAAAAAGAGCCAGGGATAAGAAATTAGCACTTGATGAAATGGAAGGCAGTACTTTTACAATTTCTAATTTAGGTATGTTTGGTATTACTGATTTTACTTCGATCATTAACCAACCCAATTCTGCCATCTTATCGGTAGGGACAATTGTTCAAAAACCGGTTGTAAAAGAAGGTAATATAGTTATTGGAAATACAATGAAATTAACGCTGGCTTGTGATCACCGAACAGTTGATGGTGTAACGGGAGCTCTTTTTTTAGAAACACTAAAAGGATATATTGAGAATCCGGTTACTATGTTAGTATAATTTAAAATATTTTGATGATCTATCTCAAATTGATTGAAGTTTTTACTTTTTTTATCATTGTTAATTTTCTTAATTTTGTTTATTCTAATTAATTTTAATGTTTATCAGAATTAAATATTTCTTTTTTTTATTATTATTCTTTTTACCTCAAATTATTTTACCTCAAAATGATACATTGTCTATTGACCGTAAAGAGGAAAATAAAGGAAAGTTTAGATATATTGAATTTAAAGGACGTACAGGCCTTCATATGTATTCAGGAGAATTATTGAATAACTTATTGAGTACCGGGTACGGAGCCATTGAAGCTCGATATGGATGGCAACCTAGTTCTAAAGAACATTGGTCAAACCAATACGGCTATCCTTCTTATGGTGTTGGTTATTATATAGGATTTATTGGAAACTCAAGTGTTTTAGGCACTCCTAATGCTATATTTGGATTCCTTAATTTCCCTTTAAATCGTCCCGGCAAAAGAACCATTTTTCAAATTAGTCCTTCTTTTGGCTTTATATTTAACTTAAAACCTTATGAAAAAGATGATAACCCTTTAAATGACTCTTTTGGTTCTAAATATGCTCTTTACTCCAGTTTAAGCATTGGCGCTGAATATTTTATAAATAATAGTATGGATCTTTTATATGGTGTTGATCTCACACATTTAAGTATGGCCAGAATAACAACTCCCAATTACGGACTTAACATGGTTGGTGTAAATTTGGGCTTAAGATATCTCTACAATGCAGACCAACGAAAACTCAATAAAATTAATTCGCCTGAACAATTACAATCAAGATTTAAAAGATATCCCAAAAGTAAAAACACTAAATTTAATGAAAGTTATATCAACATATATACAGGTATAGGTACAGTTCAAAATGAAGAAGATAAAGGAACTTCAAAAAGGTATTATACTTTTTCTGGAGTTTTAGATTATCAATACAAATTTGATAATATGCATGCTGTAACTACTGGTTTTGATCTGTTTTATGATGAAAGTTTAGGTTTGTATTATCCTGACAAAAAAGATAAATATTTAACTGGAATTCACGCTGGTTATGATTTTTCAATTCATAAACTTGCTTTAAGATTACAGGGTGGGGCATACTTTGGTGATAATAAAGGAAAAGAACCTCTTTATATGAGAGTTGCTGTACAATATGAAATCACTAAATGGATGTACTTTCAATTTGGTATAAAAACCAAAAAAGGTGCCAGAGCCGATTGGATGGAATGGGGTTTAGGGTTTAAGCCCTTTAAATGGTAAAGTTTTGGTTATGCCCCTTTATTACTGAAACATATCATATAAAATAATGAACAAATATTAACGAATCATGATCTACAAAGTAAATTAAAAATCGAAATATTTCAGTATATCAACTCAATCTCATTATTCTATTCTCTCGAAATTATGGTAAAACCAAATTTTAAATCTTAAATTTTGAATCTTTTAATCAATTTATTCAGATTCAATACCTTTAAAAGCAGCCAGTATTTTTTTAACAAGTTTGTGCCTGATAATATCTCTTTCATCCAGATGTACAACCGAAATTCCTTCAATTCCTTTTAAGGCTAAAATAGCTTCCTTTAAACCTGATACCTGTCTGATTGGCAAATCGTTCTGACCGGGATCACCCGTAATGATAAATTTTGCATGTTTTCCCATTCTGGTTAAAAACATTCGCATTTGATTGTGCGTTGTATTTTGCGCTTCATCTAAAATTACAAATGCACTGTCTAAAGTTCTGCCACGCATAAATGCTAATGGTGCAATTTGGATAACACCTTTTTCAAGAAAAGATTGTAGTTTTTCATGAGGGATCATATCGCGTAAAGCATCGTATAAAGGCTGCATATACGGATCTAGTTTTTCTTTTAGATCGCCTGGTAAAAAACCTAAATTTTCACCCGATTCAACAGCAGGTCTTGTCAAAATTATTTTCCTTACATTCTTTTCTTTCAAAGCTTTAACAGCTAATGCAACCGCAGTATAAGTTTTTCCGGTACCCGCAGGACCAACAGCAAATAACATATCATTTTTTTGGATCTCATCAACCATTTTTTGCTGGTTTATACTTTGAGCTTTAATAATTTTACCATGTACACCATGGACTAAAATTTTATCAGAACCTTTTAGGTTTTTTGAAGAAGTATTGGCCGTAATTATCTGCTCTATGATATGCTCATCCATCTTATTATACCTGGAATAATAATCTACCAACATTTGAAAACGCTTTTCAAATTCATCCAGTAAAACAGCTTCACCAAATATTTTTATCCTATTCCCTCTTGCAACAACTTTAATTTTAGGAAAGTACTTTTTAAAATATTCAATATTGCTGTTATGGGTACCAAAAAGATCTTTTGGATTTATCTCTTCTAATTCAATTAATCTTTCGTTCAAAAGTAAATATTTAGTTTAAAAAAATTAATAAAAAATTTTGGAAATACATTTTTAAATTAATTAGATTTGCACAACAAAAATAGTTATTTTTCTATAATTTCTTTATAAAAGTTTGTGAAGAAAAAATATCAATACATTGTATGTCTATAATTACTTTAACTACTGACTTTGGCTTAAAAGATTATTTTGCAGGAGCTGTTAAAGGTGCCATATACAACGAACTTGAAGATGCAAAAGTTGTTGATATTTCTCATCAAATTACACCCTTTAGCATAACAGAGGCAGCATACATTATTAAAAATTCATATATTAATTTTCCTGATGGCTCAATTCACATAATTGGTGTTGACTCTGAGTTAAGTGTCGAAAATAAACCCATTGCCATAAAATTAGACAATCAATTTTTTATATGTAGCGATAACGGTATTATTTCAATGATAACTTCAGAGATACAACCTGAAAAGATTGTTGAAATAACTATCCAAAATGCCTATGAAAACAGATATACAACTTTAGATGTATTTGTGAAAGTTGCCTGTCATCTGGCTCGAGGTGGCACTTTAGACATTATAGGAAAACCAATTAATGAAATTAAAAAATTGGTTGAAATTCAACCTTTTATTAATAGTGATAAGAATCAAATTATTGGCAGTATAATTTATATTGATAATTTTGGTAATGTTGTAAGTAATATTTCAAAACAAATTTTTGAAACGATTGGTAAAGGAAGAGAATTTGAAATAATTGCCAGAAATTATACCTTTGATAATATCCAAAAAAAATATAATGATATTGTAGATTTTTCCATTTCAAAAGAAAATCGACATGATGACGGTAAACGTTTGGCCATTTTTAATTCAGCAAATTATTTAGAAATATCCATGTATCGAAGTAATTTAAAAACTGTTGGTGGTGCTTCTACCTTGTTAGGACTTAAATATCGCGATAATATTACTGTTAGATTCTTGTAAGGTTAGAGAGAGAATGAGGGAATGAGAGAATTTCCAACTAAACATATAGTAAAAACCTTTTATCTTTTTACTTTTAAACTTTATACTTAAAAAATGTTTGTAAGAATTGTTAAGATGAGTTTTGATCCTTCTAAAATTGAAGAATTTTTGAATAATTTTCACAGTTCAAAAGATAAAATCAGAGATTTTGAAGGTTGTACTTTTTTGGAATTGTACAGAGATAAAAAACATCATAATATTTTTTTTACATACAGTTACTGGAACTCTGAAAAAGATTTAGAAAATTATAGAAATTCTGATTTTTTTAAAGAAGTATGGGGAATAACCAAAGTTTTATTCAATGGTATACCACAAGCATGGAGCGTTGATAAATTGGTAAGTTTAAATTAACAAAAAACATCAAACACCTATGTTTGCCATTTTAAAGAAAGAACTCAATACATTTTTTGCATCACCTATTGGCTATCTCGTTATTTTTGTCTTTTTATTGATAAACGGATTTTTTTTGTGGGTTTTTAAAGGTGATCTTAATATATTGAATGCCGGTTTTGCTGATCTGAACAGTTTCTTTTTTATAACACCATGGTTTTTTATTTTTTTAATCCCTGCTATTACTATGCGTAGTTTTAGCGATGAAATTCGTTTAGGAACCATAGAAATTCTAAAAACTAAACCACTTAGTACCTGGCAAATTTTATTGGGCAAATATTTTGGCGCATTACTATTGATCATCATTACTTTGATACCTACGTTGATCTATGTTTTTACCATTGTGAAATTAGGCAATCCTGTTGGCAATTTAGATATTGGCAGTACGGTTGGATCTTATATTGGTCTGTTATTTTTAGCCGGAGCATTTACATCTATAGGTTTATTTACCAGTACTTTATCTAACAATCAGATTGTAGCGTTTATTATTGGTGCTATTCTTTCTTTTTTTATGTTCTACGGATTTGATGCTTTAGCCGAAATTAATCTTATACCAAATTTTAATATTGAAAATATCGGTATGCACGCACATTTTAACAGTATTAGCCGAGGTGTTATTGACACAAGAGATATTATTTATTTTCTAAGTGTAACTTTTTTCTTTTTGTTTTTAACCAAAATAAATCTGGAGAAAAAATAAAAAAGATATGAAGCAAAATAAAAACATAATAAATATTGTTTTATTAATAATTGGATTAATTGTTATTAGTTTTATTAGTGATAAATTCTACAAACGATTTGATCTTACACAAGATCATCGTTATACAATGTCAGAAGAAACAAAAAACATTGTTAACAACATTGTAGAACCTGTTGCCATTAAAGTTTATTTAGAAGGTGACTTCCCTCCTGAATTCAAGAGAATTCAACAAGAAACCAAACAACATCTAGAAGAACTGAATGCTTTAAATGAAAATATCAAGTTCCGGTTTATCAACCCCAAAACAAAAACCCAAGAATTAATTGATAAAGGCTTACAACCAAGTAGGTTATCAGTTCAGGAAGACGGAAAAGTATCACAGGCGGTAATTTTTCCCTGGGCTTTGATCACTTACAAAAATAAAACTGAAAAAGTTTCCTTATTATCAAATACAAATGCAAATTCTCAAGAAGAACAGTTACAAAATTCTATTGAAAATTTAGAATACGAATTTTCAAATGCCTTATCAAAAATTACTTCCGAAAAAGATAAAAAAATTGCAATAATAAGAGGTAATGGTGAGTTGGAGGATATCAATTTGTTCAGCACTTTAACTAAATTGGGTGAGTATTATCGGTTGGCCGAATTTACTTTAGATTCCGTTACTTCTTCACCACAAAAATCTTTAAGCGAACTTTTAGAGTACGATATGGCAATAATTGCCAAACCAACCGAAAGATTTACTGAAGAAGAAAAATTTACATTGGATCAGTTTGTCATCAATGGCGGAAAAACAATGTGGTTAATTGATAAAGTTCATGCCGAAATAGATAGTTTGATGCTCAGTGGTAAAATGCTGGCCTATAATAGAGATTTGAATTTAACAGATCTTTTATTTCAATATGGTGTGAGAATTAACTTCAACATTACAAAAGATCTATATTGTAATACAATACGTCTGGCTTCCGGTAATGTGGGTAATCAAACCCAGTTTCAAGATTTTCCATGGCTGTATTTTCCTTTGGTAACATCCAATAATAACAATCCAATTTCTGCAAATATCGACCCTGTTCTTTTAAAATTTCCGAGTAGTATTGACACATTGAATAATGGGATAAAAAAAACGATCATATTACAAAGTTCAATTCATGCTAAACCAGTTGGTACTCCTGTTGATGTTTCATTAAATGAAATTGCCCAAAAACCCAATAAAGAATCCTTAGATAATGGAAATCAAATATTTGGTGTTTTACTGGAAGGAGAATTTAGATCTGCTTATGCTGATAGAGTAAATCCTTTTGAAATTTCCAATTCTTTAAAAAATAGTAAACCAAATAAAATGGTTATCGTTTCTGATGGTGATATTATTGCCAATGAAGTTTTTAGAGGTGAACCCTTAGATCTCAGTAAAGACAAATGGACCAACAGACCCTATGGCAACATTGATTTTTTATTAAATGCCACACAATATTTACTGGATGATTCAGGTATTTTAAAATTACGATCAAAAAATCTACAAATACAATTCCTCAACAAAGAAAAAGCTTTTCAGGAAAGAGGTTTTTGGCAAATGGTAAATTTAATTCTTCCATTGGTAATTTTATTAGTTTTCGGATTACTTTTCAATTTTATCAGAAAAAAGAAATACACTTCTTAACCCGAATTATTCACGGATAACCTATTTGTAATTATGGTTAAATTTTTGTTAAAATATTTTAAGTCTTTTCACTAATTCATTGACTTTTATTAAATTAGAAGAATTAACTAAAAAAACAAAAAATTATGAAATCAAAATTATTTTTATTGTTCGCATTCGTATTTGTGTTTTCTACACAAGCACAGATTAAAACACCACAACCCAGTCCTTCAAGTAAGGTTGAGCAAACCATTGGCCTAACTGATGTTACTTTAGAGTATTCACGTCCTTCAATGCGGGGAAGAGTGATCTATGGAAATTTAGTTCCTTACGGTAAAACCTGGAGAACAGGTGCCAATGCCAATACAAAAATTACATTTAGTACCGATGTGATTATTGATGGAAAGACCTTAAAAAAAGGCAGTTATGCCATTTATACAATTCCTAACAAAACCTCATGGGATGTGATGTTTTACTCAGACGCCGGAAATTGGGGATTACCTCAAAAATGGGATGATGGAAAAGTTGCGCTAAAAGTTTCTGTTAAACCCGAAACTATGCCTTTCACAATTGAAACTTTTGAAATGGGATTTGATAATCTTGCAGATGCCAATTATGGATCTTTATTCATTTTATGGGAAAAAACATTAGTAGCTGTTAAAATTAATGTTCCAACTGATAAAATTGCTTTTGGAAGTATCGAAAAAACAATGGCTGGCCCCGGCGCTAATGATTATTTTAATGCCGGAAAATTTTATCACCAATCAGGAAAAGATCTTAATAAATCTTTAGAATATGTTAGCAAGGCTACTGATATGAAACCTGAAGCATGGTGGATGTTTAGAGAAAAATCTTTGATCCAGGCTGAAATGGGTGATAAAAAAGGAGCAATTGCTTCTGCTCAAAAATCTTTAGCCGGAGCCCAAAAAGCAGGAAATGCCGATTATGTTAAGATGAATAAAGAATCTATTGCTGAATGGAGTAAATAGTTTATTATCTCAAATTTGAGATTTGAGAAATATTTCAATACTTATATTTTTAAAAATCCCTAAAATTGAATTTTAGGGATTTTTTATGTTTGGTTTGTTGTGAAAAAATAATTTCTGAAGTATTATAGCCAAACTTATCACTAAAATACATCCCAATAAATTTAGCCATAAATAAGGTAATACATCTAAATTAAAAACTACAATAATAATTATTTGAGTGATTATCGCAGCAATAAAAACTGCATTTCCTTTTACAAGCTTTATAAAAAATCCCAATAAAAAAATTCCTAAAATATTTCCATAAAAAATAGATCCAATAATATTGACCAATTGTATCAAATTATCAAATAAATTGGCAATACTCGCTACCATGATCGCCAATATACCCCAAACCAAAGTAAACCATTTGGTTGCCCATACATAATGTTTGGGATCTTTGTTAATTTTTACATTTCTTTTATACAGATCAACGGTTGTAGTTGATGCCAAAGCATTCAATTCTGAGGCAGTTGACGACATAGCTGCCGATAAAATTACTGCCAGCAATAATCCTATTAAACCTCTGGGTAAATTATTTAAAATAAAGTGAATAAAAACATAATCTTTATCATTGGTTTCCTGGCTATTATCTGCTTTTATAATTAGTGTTTTTGCTTTTTCCCGCAATGTCTTTTCATACAAATTCAATTCGTTAACCTTTTTCCTTAGATCTAAATCAGAAGGATTCTCAGCAATTTGATATTGAATTGTTTTTTTATCAAATTCAACTTCTAAATATGATTTTTCTAAAGATTTAAAATCTTCAGCATATTCAGAATTTTTAACAGCTTCTGTTGCTGAAGGATTAAAATTTATTGGTGAACTGTTAAATTGATAGAAAACAAAAACCATCACCCCTACCAACAAAATAAAAAATTGCATGGGTACTTTTAAAAACCCATTGAATAATAAACCTAACTGACTTTCTCTAATTGATTTGCCCGAAAGGTAACGCTGTACTTGTGATTGATCGGTTCCAAAATAAGAAAGCATCAAAAAAGTACCGCCTAAAATCCCTGTCCAGACCGTATAACGATTACTTAGATCAAATGAGAAATCGAGAATTTCCATCTTACCGCTTGCTCCGGCAATTTTAAGTGCTTTTGTAAAAGTAATTTCCTGTGGTAGAGAGTTTACAATGACAAAAAATGCTGCAAACATTCCAAAAAATATAATTGTCATTTGTTGTTTCTGAGTTACGTTCACTGCCTTCGTTCCTCCACTTACAGTATAAATAATCACCAATGATCCTATTGCAATATTTAAGATCAATAAATCCCATCCTAAAACTGCTGAAAGAATAATAGCAGGGGCAAAAATTGTAATACCGGCAGCCAGACCTCTTTGTATTAAAAAAAGTACCGCCGTTAAACTTCTGGTTTTAAGATCGAATCTATTTTCCAGATATTCATAAGCGGTATAAACTTTAAGTTTGTGATAAATAGGTATAAACACCAAACTGATGATTACCATGGCAATGGGTAACCCAAAATAAAATTGAACAAAACCCATACCACTGTGAAATGCCTGACCCGGAGTAGATAAAAAGGTTATTGCACTAGCTTGAGTTGCCATAACCGACAAACCAACTGTCCACCATTTGGCTTCATTACTTCCTTTGATAAAATCAGAAATATCCTTGCTGCCTTTGGTTTTCCATGCACCATAAAAAACGATAAAAAATAAGGTTGCTATAAGAATTATCCAATCTATACTTGCCATAGCTTAAGAATACAGGTTCATTAAAAAATAAAAAATAATGATGTAAAATACATTTGCCAATAAAACAAGTGTATATATTTTTTTCCATTTTTTGGAAACAGAATGGTCTGGATCTTTCATGTTTAAATATTATATTTCATTCCCGCTGCACGGTTTTTAATTATATCTTAAACCAATATATAATCCCTAACGGGATAAGTGTTTTGATATCTTTTGTTATATTTAATTTATCAATATTAAATCCCTAAAGGGATAAATCCTCTTTACCATATTGCAATGTTTACCAATATATAATCCCTTTAGGATAAGATTTGATTATTTATTTCAAATTTATTTTATTTTTCAATTTTGTCCCGTAGGGACCACAACATGGGTAGCCTCATTATAACACGCTGTTAACCGTGCCATAGGTACGGGATATGCTAATTTATTGGTTTAAAAAGATAACGATTATCAAAATTAATATCAAATTCATTTAAAAAATCCAGATATTCCTCTGTAAACGATTTCTTTTTATGATGATTTTCTTGATTCTGAATATAGTTAATAACTCTTGGTAATTGAGATTTTGAATAAGAAAAAGCACCAAATCCAGCTTGCCAGGAAAATTTTCCTTTTACAAATCTATTCTTATTGATCCATTTAGAAGAATCTTGTTTAACCTTTTGCATTAAATCTGATAAGGATTGGGTTGGGCGCATTCCAAATAAAATATGTATATGATCTGGCATCCCATTAATTTGCAATACCTTATGATCATAATTTTGAATAATACCGGTCATATATTTATGCAATTCATCTTTCCATACCTTATCAATTAAACAATGCCTGTTTTGAACCGCAAAAACTGCCTGAATGTGAATTTGTGTATATGTATTTGCCATAATGGTTTTTTTGTGCCTGCGGCACGGTTTTTATGATTATGTTCTAACAATATTAAATCCCTAAACGGGATAAATTTTCTACCTATATCTAATCCCTAACGGGATAAATATTTTGATGTGTTTTGCCATATTTTTTTCTACCTATATCTAATCCCTAACGGGATAAATAT
>JAOZVI010000002.1 GCA_029938265.1 Flavobacteriaceae bacterium
AGACAGTTTTTATAGTATGTTTTTTAGCAACTCGGTAGGCAAAAGTAAGTCCGTATCTGCTATTATTTACATCTATTTCTTGTGCTACATCATTGATCTCAATTTTTCCTCCATATGTCTTCCCTATAGATCCTGCAATCCAGACACCTGGTTTAAATATATATCCGGCATGAAATTGGGCACCATAAATGGGTTTTTGAAAGCTTGAATTGCCACCAAAATAATTAGTGTTCTTTGTGAATAACCAAGAGTTTAAATGTGCTTCAAAAATAAGTTTCTTTTTAATAGTATAAGAACTAGCTATACCTGTTTTAAAGGCCCATCTATTTGCTCCTAAATTTATTAATTTATTAGGATCATACTGGCCAATAGGAACCCTTACTCTAATAAATACCCCTAACTTGAACTTTTCTTTTTCATGTTTTACAAATTTAGATGGTTTTAAAGGTGGCGATCCTGTTAAGATCATAGAAACTCGAAGCAAAGGGTCTCCAAACCCATTTCTGGTTGTAGAAGTATCAATCTGATTTAAAGCCCCATTAAACTTAGCAAAAGAATAAGGAGCAACAATATCAAATTTTGTTAATTTGTTAAACAACTTAAAACTACGCGCATAGGCAAATACAGCATTGTTTAGATCAGCATTTAGATCTTCTATGGGGGCACTTGGATCTAATAGTATATTTCCTTTTGAATATCCATAGGAAGCTAAAATAACATTGGCTCCAGTAGGCATAGAAGATAGAAACCTTGGCTCCAGATCTTGTGAATGGACTTGTTTATAAAAAAGTCCAACGCTAAGCCATAAGACGAATATAAAAGCTTTATTTCTATACTGATCGTTTAACAATTTACTGCTTTTTTTGGATTAAATGAACTTACTTATTTACACAAATATAATTTTTTTTCATCTTTGAATAACCAACAACCACATAAAAAGTCCAGTTTTCTGGACTTCAGGTAAAATCAAATTCTATTTTAGCCTCATACTTCGCAAAACTAAAAAGCCCTGGAAAAAGCTAAAGTGCAAACCGGCGTTGACAAAGATCAGGTTTGAAACAGATAAAAAAAGTAAATTATTTTCTTTTCCTGTTTTTCTTTCTTTTTAAATTTGACCTTATACCTTTATTCTCCTTCCGCTTAATATTCTTCTTATTTCGATTATTATCGGAATTGTGTTTTCTTTGTGGTTTATCCTTTCGGGAATTTTTACCAGAATTGAGCAATTTTTCAATCAGATCATTTCGCTGAACTTTTTGTAAAGTATTTTTGATCCAGTTAAAATTTTCTCTTTTATACCAAAAGAAGAATCTATGCTGCTCATCTCTTTCCTTTTTGGATTTTGGCGTATAAGTTCTTTTTAAAGTATATGGATGATAACCAGAATAATAGATTACCGTTGCAACTGTCATGGGTGTTGGTGTAAATCCCTGAACCTGCTCTAGTTGAAAACCCATATCTTTAGTTTCTGCAGCAAGATTTGCCATATCTTCTAAGTCACATGCAGGATGGCTTGATATAAAATAAGGAATAAGCTGCAAGTTTAATTTTCTTTTTTTATTTATTCTGTCAAACGTATTTTTAAACTGATGGAAATATTTAAAAGAGGGCTTTCGCATCAATTTTAAAACCGAATCAGACGTATGCTCAGGCGCAACTTTTAACCTTCCTGAAACGTGTTTTGTCATTACTTCTTCGGTATATTCTTCCAGTTCTTTAGGATCGGCATTTTTATTGAATTCTGGTACAACCAAATCGTATCGAATACCGCTACCTATAAATGATTTTTTTACTTTTGGATGCTTGTCAACTGCTTGATAAATCTCAGTCAATGGTTTATGTGAAGTATCTAAATTATAACAGATCACAGGTGAAATACAAGAAGGAGCTATACATTTATCACAAATAGACTGGATCTTTCCCTTCATTTTGTACATATTTGCCGAAGGTCCGCCAATATCAGATAAATATCCCTTAAAATCAGGCATTTTTGTAACAGCATCTACTTCTTTTAAAATAGACTCTTTACTCCTGCTGGCAATAAATTTTCCCTGATGTGCAGAAATGGTACAAAAACTACAACCTCCAAAACATCCTCTGTGAATATTAATAGAGAATTTGATCATTTCAAAAGCAGGTATCGGACCTCTCTTTTTATATTTTGGATGTGGCAAACGGGTAAATGGAAGATCAAAAGCAAAATCGATCTCTTCTTCGGTCATCGTAGGAAATGGCGGATTTATCACTAAGGTAGTATTTCCAACCCTTTGTATAATTCTTCTACCAAAAACCTTATTTGATTCCTGTTCAATTATTTTAAAGTTAGATGCGAAGGTTTTTTTATCTTTTAAACAAGCTTTATGTGATTTGATCTCTACATCCTCCCAATTTCTATTTTTAGGGATTTTTTCAAATTCATCCAATAAATAGGCTGTTTGTTTAATCGTTTTTATCGAATTAAAAGGCACTCCTTTTTGCAAAAGCGTAACCAGTTCCCGTAAAGGTTGCTCTCCCATACCATACACCAAAAGATCAGCATTTGAATCCGTAAGAATATTTGGCTTTAATTGATCGCTCCAATAATCATAATGAGTAACTCTTCTAAGTGAAGCTTCAATTCCGCCAAGAACAACAGGAATATCAGGAAATTTTTCTTTCAATATTTTGGCATAAACCGTAGCTGCATAATCCGGCCTAAAACCTTTATCGCCATTTGGTGTATATGCATCTTTATCTCTCTGTCTTTTGCTTGCGGTATAATTACTGATCATTGAATCCATTGCACCGGCAGTAACCGCAAAAAACAAATTTGGTTTGCCAAGTTTTTCAAAATCCTGTAAATTATCATTTACATTTGGCTGAGGAACAATTGCAACTCGCAGACCGTAACTCTCCAGGATCCTTCCCAAAACAGCAGGACCAAAAGCAGGATGATCTACATAAGCATCTCCACTAAAGATGATTACATCTAAGCTATCCCATCCTCTAATTTTAACTTCTTTATTGGTTGTTGGAAGCCAATCGGAAAGTTGATGTTCTTGTTGCATAAAGCAAAAATAAGGTTTATTTAATGATTTTTTAATCAAGTATTGTGTCTATAATATTTGTATGATAGAATTATAGAATAGATTACTATTATTTTAACACAATTTTAATAATCAAAATTTAAACCTTTTAATATATCTATTGTCATAATACCAAACATAAAATTTATAAAAAATGAAATATTTATTTAGTTTATTATTAGTAGGAATGTCATTCATTACAATCGCTCAAAACAGGGATGGTAATATGAGAGGCAATTATAACATGATGGGTAATAACAGTTTTACACCTGAACAATATGCCGAGTTACAAACAAAAAGATTGACTTTGGCGTTGGAACTAACATCTGCTCAACAAAAACAGGTTCTTGAAATGAATAAAAAAAGAGCAGTTGAACTTAAGAAAAATAGAGAATCCATTTTAGCAAATAGAGAAAGTGGAAAAACTATGTCTTCTGATGAGCGATTTAAAATGATGAATAATCGATTAGATCAAACAATTGCTATGCAAAACTCGTTGAAAAAAATTCTTAACAATGATCAATATGAACAATGGAAAGCTACAAAACAACAGAGAAACATGGGATTTAATAATTCTAATGGACATAATAATTATAAAGGACACAAAGGTGGATCACATAACAAAATGAGAAATAGATAGTTGTTAGTTTTGGTTAATTAAAAGGTTGTTTAAAAAGATTTAAACAGCCTTTTTTATTTATCTAAAATTCTTATTTAGAAACTATTAATCTTTGTCCAATATTGATCTCATTTGATGAAAGATCGTTCATTTGTTTCAATTTTTCTACAGTAGTTCTATTATTTTTAGCAATTGAATACAAAGTATCTCCGGTAGAAACAATAACAGTTTTATCAGATATTGTGGTTTCTTCAGTTCTTACATTAAAAGTATTTGTCTTTGCATAACCTTTCTTTTTTAAAACCAGATCATCATATTTATGAAGATGATAATCTTCGATTAGATCAATAAGTTTATGCGAATATTTCCTGTCAGTTGCATAACCAGCTTTTTTTAAGCCTTTTGCCCAGGCTTTATAATTGTCAGGTTTTAAATCAAACAATGACGAATATCTGCCTCTCGAAGTCAAAAATAAAGAATGATCATGAAAAGAACCTTCCGGGTCTTCATATTTTCTAAAACACTCTCTTTTTTTATCATCGTCATAGCGCACTTTTTTTCCGTTCCAATCTTTATGACATTTTATTCCAAAATGGTTATTTGATCTTCTTGAAAGTTCGCTTCTACCACTACCCGATTCTAAGATTCCCTGTGCTAATGTGATACTTGCCGGTATTTTATGAACTACCATTTTATCGATGGCAACCTCTTTATAATCGTCAATATAATTAAGTGTATGTTGATTTAAATTCTCCCCGTGTTTTTTATTAAATTCGTTAAATACTTTATCACTATGCGCATATAAAGCTTGTTCTTTTTTTATTTTTTCTTCTTTTTTAGAATTTGAAGAAGCTGCTTTTTTTGAGCTGCTACAACTGGCAAAAAAAACCATAAATAAGATCAATGTCGATAATAAAACTCTTTGCATCATTCAATAATTAATGGTAAATCTTTTTGTTTTAAACGAGTATTCATTCCGTTAATTCCTTGCAAGCCACCCGTATGAATTGCCAGAATCTTTGTTCCTTCCTTAAAATATCCTTTTTTTATCAGATCAACAATACCAAACATCATTTTACCGGTATAGATCGGATCTAAAGGTATTTTGGTTTCTTCTTTAAAGGTATTGATAAAATTAATCAAATCGCTGTTAACTTTACCAAAACCACCAAAATGGTAATCAGATATTAAACTCCAATTTTTATTTTGTATTGTGTATTTTTCAATTTCTTTTCTTAAAAAATCACCTTTTAAGGCCGGAAAACCTAAAACCTTTTGATGTTCTTTAGCCGAATTAATCAATCCAGCAATAGTTCCACCTGTTCCAATCGCACTAGAAATTACATCAAATTTTTCATCTTTTTGCTTTAAAATTTCCTCGCAACCTTTAATAGCAAGCTCATTGGTACCTCCCTCAGGAACTAAATAGAAGTCTCCAAACTCTTTATGCAGATTATCAATAAAACTATCTGCATGTTTTAGTCTGTAATCACTTCTTGAAACAAATTTAAATTGCATTCCATGTTCTCTGGCAATTTGCAAAGTACGATTGTGTTTTAAGACTTCTTCAAGATTCTCATCGAGTTCATCACCCCTAATAATTCCAATCGTTTTAAAATCAAATTTTTTTCCTGAGAAAGCTACAGCGCTGATATGATTTGAAAATGCACCGCCAAAAGTTAATAAAGTATCCTTTTTTTCTTCTTTAGCTTTTGATAAATTGTATTTTAATTTTCGGTATTTATTACCTGAAATAAAAGGATGTATCTGATCTTCTCTTTTCATATAAAGAGAAATATCATAATTTTCAAATTCTTTTAAAATTACAGATTGATTTATTATCTCTTTCACCTTATGATCACTTACTTAATAATACTTTAAAAAACTCCAAAATTTTCGTTTGCGAAGATAAGTAAGATTTTTTTCATTTCTATAGGCCTCTTTTTCAAAGCTTATATGATAATAAGCACTCATAAAATCCTTATACTTAACCAGATTAATACTAAATTCTAATAAATACCAAATAAAATATATAAACCACAACATTTCAATTTGTTGCCTTAAATGTATCTTTTCATGATTGATAATTACTTTATTATCTTTTAAATTCTTATTTTTCAATATAATAAAAGGCCAAATAGTTAGAGCGTTAAAACTTGAAAGAAAAAAATATTTAGAAAATATAAACATCAAATTAAATTTATAAAATTGCAAAAAACAAATACATTTGCATATGCAATTTAAAAATAATAATCTAGAATCAGAAAATTTTTATTATTCAAAAGATGGTTATAAAGTATTTACCGAAAAATTCCATTTAGAAAGAGGTTATTGCTGTAAAAATAATTGCAAACATTGTCCATATGGATTTAATCCTGCAAAAGATCTTTAAAATTAAATAATTATGAATTCATTTCAACAACAAATCACACAAGGAATTCCGGATATATTACCGAATCTAAAACCCTATAATAAAAGTTTAAATCACGCTCCCAAGCGAAAAGATATATTAAACACAGCCGAAAAAGAGCTGGCTATTCGAAATGCATTGAGATATTTTGATAAAGAGCATCATTTGGTTTTGGCAAAAGAATTTGCTGATGAATTGAACAAATACGGTAGAATTTATATGTACAGATTTATACCAGATTATGAAATATACGCCCGTCCAATTGATGCATATCCGGGTAAAAGCAATCAGGCAAAAGCCATTATGCATATGATTCAAAATAATTTGAATTTTTCTGTGGCTCAACATCCTCATGAATTGATAACCTATGGTGGTAATGGTGCTGTTTTTCAAAACTGGGCACAGTATCTATTGACCATGAAGTATTTGTCCGAAATGAATGATGAACAAACTTTGGTGATGTATTCCGGACATCCAATGGGTTTATTTCCTTCACATAAAAATGCGCCGAGGGTAGTTGTTACCAATGGTATGATGATTCCAAATTACTCTAAACAAGACGACTGGGAAAAATTCAATGCCTTGGGAGTTACCCAATATGGACAAATGACAGCGGGTAGTTTTATGTATATCGGTCCGCAAGGAATTGTACACGGTACAACGATAACCGTTCTAAATGCAGGAAGGAAAATTGCAAAAAATGGTGAGAATCTGGCAGGTAAGATTTTTTTAACTTCTGGTTTAGGAGGCATGAGTGGTGCACAGCCAAAAGCTGGAAATATTGCAGGCTGCATTACTGTTTGTGCCGAAATAAATCCTAAAGCCGTTTACACTAGACATTCGCAAAATTGGGTTGACGAAGTTATTGAAGATCTGGATGAGCTTGTACAAAGGGTTAAAAAAGCTAAAAATAATAAAGAAATCGTTTCCATTGCCTATCAGGGAAATATTGTAGATGTATGGGAAAAATTTGATATAGAAGATGTTTATATCGATTTAGGAAGTGATCAAACTTCTCTGCATAATCCTTGGGCTGGGGGATATTATCCTGTTGGTTACAGTCTTGAAGAAGCAAATGAAATGATGACAAACAATCCTGAGAAATTTAAGGAAAAAGTTCAGGAATCACTACGTCGTCAAACGGATGCTATCAACAAACATACAGCAAAAGGCACTTACTTTTTTGATTATGGAAATGCATTTTTACTAGAGGCTTCGCGTGCAGGTGCAGATATATTTTTAAAATCACCAACTTTTCAAAATCGCAAAAACCCTCCAATTTCAAGAGGAGCAATTGGTGTTAATGAATTTGCCTATGCATCCTATGTTGAAGATATCATGGGACCCATGTGCTTTGATTTTGGTTTTGGGCCTTTTAGATGGGTTTGCGCTTCCGGTGACCCAAAAGACCTGGCTAAAACAGATCAGATTGCTACCGAAGTTTTAAATGATTTGATGAAAAATTCTCCTGCTGAAATTCAGCAGCAAATGAATGATAATATTCAATGGATAAAAGGCGCTCAGGAAAATAAATTAGTTGTAGGCTCACAAGCAAGGATCTTATACGCTGATGCCGTTGGAAGAATTAAGATTGCCGAAGCTTTTAATCTTGCCATTAAGAATGGTGAATTATCGGCACCTGTTGTTTTGGGTAGGGATCATCATGATGTATCCGGCACAGATTCTCCTTATCGGGAAACCGCTAATATTTACGATGGATCACAATTTACAGCCGATATGGCTATTCATAATGTTATAGGCGATAGCTTTAGAGGTGCAACCTGGGTTTCTATTCATAATGGCGGTGGAGTTGGATGGGGAGAAGTTATCAATGGGGGCTTTGGTATGGTTCTTGATGGTACTGAGGAAGCAAGCAAACGATTAAAATCAATGCTATTTTGGGATGTTAACAATGGAATTAGCAGACGAAGCTGGGCTCGCAATAAAGGTGCTGTAAATACAGCAAAACGAGCTATGAAGATGGAACCAAATTTAAAAATTACGATACCCAACACTGTTGATAATACATTGCTTGAAAATTTATTCTAAATTTAAGGTTATGAGATTCTTTAAAGTATTTCCAATTTTATTATTTTTTTTGATTGCCTCATGTTCATCAGTTAATGTTAACTCAGACTACGAAAAGAATACTGATTTTTCTAATTATAAATCTTATGCTTTTTATAAAAAAGGAATCGATAAAGTTGAAATTTCTGATCTGGATAAGCGTAGAATACTAAGGGCAATAGAAGCCGAAATGCTAGCTAAAGGATTTGTTAAATCAGAAGATCCGGATCTGTTGGTTAGTATCTTTACTAAATCTCGTGAAAAAATTGATGTTTATAATAATAATTATTATGGCTGGTACCCATGGTATTACGGCTATGGCTATGGTTATGGCGGCTATGGAATGGGATATGGCTTTGGTTATAACAATGTTTCATCTTCAACAGAAGGAACGCTTTTTATTGACCTGATCGATGCACATAAAAAAGAACTTGCCTGGCAAGGTATGGGAACAGGAATACTTTCAAAGACTAAAAGTATAGAAAAAAAAGAAGCAAGGATCAGTGAATTCGTATCTAAGATAATGATACAATACCCACCAGTAATTGATGAATCAAAAAAATAAGGTGTCTTTATAGCACTTCAAGTTTGTTATGTATTTCTTCCCACTGCTCCATTAATTCATCAACTTGGGTTTTCTTTGCCTGATAATTATTAAAAAAATCTTTATCAGAAGAAACTTTTTCAAAATTTTCATATATTTCAGCATCGTCATTTAATATATGTTTTTCTAATATTGAAATTTTAGATTCAATTTTATTCAATTTATTCTGTAGTTGTTTTTTTTGTTTTAACTCCAGATAACTTTTTTTACCCCCTGAATTCTTTTTTTTATCAATCTCATTTTCTTTTAGTGTACGCATCTCTACTTCACGCATATCATCAAGATCATGTTGTTCTAGAAAATAGTTAATGTCACCCAAATACTCTTTAATATTTCCATCTTTAAATGAATAAACTTTTTCTGTTAGATTTTGTAAGAAATCTCTATCATGAGATACTAAGATCAAGGTTCCTTCAAATTGCTGTAAAGCTTTTTTTAATACATTTTTTGATGCTATATCTAAATGATTGGTTGGCTCATCCATTATTAGAACATTAAAAGGTGCCAGCAACATTTTACATAGAGCCAGGCGATTTCTTTCACCTCCAGAAAGAACCTTCACTTTTTTTTCAACATCATCTCCCCTAAACAAAAATGAACCAAGCATATCTCTTACTTTAATTCTGTTGGAGTCATTAGCAGCTTCCTCCATAGTTTGCAAAACAGTAAGGTCACCTTCTAAATAATCTACCTGATTTTGAGCAAAATATCCTATTTGAACATTATGTCCTAGTTTTAATTTTCCATCAAAATCAATGTCACCAACAATCATTTTAGCCAAGGTAGATTTTCCTTGTCCATTTTGACCGATAAAAGCAATTTTACTATTCCGTTCAATTAAAAGATTTACATTTTCTAAAACCTGATTATCTCCATAATTTTTAGCAACATTTTCAGCTTCTATCACAACTTTACCAGGTACTATAGATACCGGGAAACGTACATTCATAACAGCATTATCTTCAACATCAACTTCTATCCGTTCTACTCTGTTTAATTTTTTAATTAATGATTGAGCCATTGATGCTTTATTAGCCTTAGCCCTAAATTTTTCGATTAGTTGTTCGGTTTGTTTGATTTCTTTTTCCTGATTTTTTTGGGATTGTAATTGTTTTTCTGTAATCTCTTTTCTCAAGAGTAGATATTCGGAGTAAGGCTTTTTGAAATTATAAATTTTCCCTAAAGAAATTTCAATCGTGCTATTGGTTACATTGTCCAAAAACATTTTATCATGTGACACCATCATTATAGCGCCGTTGAAGTTTTTTAAAAAATTTTCAAACCAAATAATTGATTCTATATCCAAATGATTGGTTGGTTCATCTAATAATAATATATCATGATTTTGTAAAAGTAATTTTGCCAATTCAATTCTCATCCTCCAACCTCCTGAAAATATGTTGGTAGGCATATTAAAATCTTTTGACTGAAAACCTAAACCCTGTAGTATCCTTTCGGTTTCTCCTTGATAATTATAACCGCCTATCAATTCATAACGGTGTGATAAATCATCTAATTTATGCATCAGATCATGATAATATTCACTTTCATAATCCGTTCTTTCAGCCAACTCAATATTAATTTCCTCCAATTCTTTTTCAATAGTTTTAATCTCTTTAAAAGCTTCATAGGCTTCTTCTAAAACTGTTCTACCTTCCTCAAAATCAATATCCTGCTTTAAAAAACCAATACTGATATCTTTTTCAATAGCAATGCTTCCTTTATCATATTCCTGCTCACCGGAAATTATTTTTAACAAAGTAGTTTTCCCGGCTCCGTTTTTACCAACTAAACCAATTCTATTACCGACATTCAATTTAAATGTTATACCCGAGAACAGATCTTCTCCGGAAAAAGAAACCGTTAAATCATGAATATTTAGCATAAAGGCAGTTTTATTAATTTGTAAAATTTATAGTTTACAAATTTATGATAATTTATGTTTTTTCCTATTCTTAAATTATATACAGAGCAAACACATTTAAAAAATTATAATGATGTATTTGACCCAAATTTTTTAAGTTAAATATACATGATTTTTCAATAAGAATTTTCCAAAAAAAAAAACTCCTGCCAAAAAGCAGGAGTTCTATTTTATATTTAGAATGGATTAATAATTCCACATATCTAATTCTTTATTTCTGATATCTTCCTTAAGCTTCTCGGATTCTAACACTTGAAAAAGAGAATTTCCTTTGATATATTCAGAAACATCACGGTTGGCATAAATATTTTCTTCTCGATAAATTATGGCATTAAAACGTCGTGCATTCAATAAATGATCAAATGATAATGGATATGCTGAATTTTTCTGATTGAACACTTTCATATCAAAAGTTGTATAGCGAGCACCAGGGTACCATACCCAAAACAGATCTACCATATCATCTTCTCCACCTTCACCATCAATAAAGTTAACATCGGGTGCGACAGGTGAAATACCTAATAAGCGGTATTTTAATTCACCTTGACGTTTGTCAAAATACCAAACACCTTTTACTTTAAAACCTTGAATATCAGCTGAAGTAATATCTCTTCTATCAATATATTCATCTGTTAATTCTTCACCGGCATTTAATCTTTCAATACCTGCATTAGAAGTATCAATTCTGGATAAACGTGCACTAATATCTTTTAAAGTTAGTTTATCTTCAAAATATGAATCATCATAAACATCTATTACTTCACCGTTTTTAATACCTCTTAACAAAGTATCGAAAAGAGATCGACGGTCTGAACTAATGTTACTGGTATCTACCGGATAGTAATATGGCATATTAATCTTTTCATTAAGATCAACATATTCCCATACTACCTTCGACCATAAGATATCTCTATCATCAATGTATCCATATGGTAACGGACGATCATTGTCGGCAGCTAATTGTTCTGGCGTTTTCATCCCAATTTGTTCTGGGATTTTAGCATTTAACAAGTTAGCCTGAGCGCTTACATACCCTGTTGATAAAAGGGTGATTGCTATTATTAAACTTCTTAATTTCATAACTATTTTGTTTAATTTGTTATTTCAATATTTACTGGCGATGCATTTTTTAGATAATAACCTGAGTTACCTACTAATTTTTGCTTAAGATCAAATATTACTACTACATCTCCTCTTCTTGCTCTTTGCAATACTCTAATTGCAGCAGCATTAAATTTATTACCTTTTACAATTACTGTTGGTTGACCCGGAACTTTTACACTAAATCCGTTGGTATTGATCTTAAGATCGAATACGAAATCGGGCAACACAGAACTGATCGTAGCTTTTTGTAAAGTACTTTTTGGCATTTTGATCATACCATACTCACCTCTTACTGCAGCTACCGATGCAGGAATATCTCTAATTCTAAATTTTTTGTTAGAACTAATTGAGGTACCATCAGGTAATTTAGCAGTCACATTAATTTTAACTTCTCTCCCTTTACCCGGATTCATCATATATTTACCTACACCCTTCACTTTTTTCAAACCAGGTGCAATAGCTTTCACTAAATTATCGGCAACACCAGGAACAGAAATTGTCATAGGATTTGCAACACCTCTATATACCACATTCATTTTATCTGCAGATATTACTGCATCATTTGATTTTGCAACAACAGCATAAGATGTTTCAATTGGAATTTCAATAAGTTTACCATCTTCTTTAAAGATAAACTTACCTTTTATTATATTTTCACCCACGTTACCAGCAGGGAAATCTAATATAGCTCCACCATCTTTAATATTAGTAATTTCTCTACCATTAACGATAACTTTTTCTGGTCTTAAAGTTGCATCGTACCTACCCAAAACAATTTTTCCCTGAAAATTACTACCTTGTATCGTAGCTGAAGTTTTAGGTATTAATATTGTGTTATAATTGCTCATTGATACATCACTGGTCAACTGACCTTGTAACATTGCTGCTAAAACTTCAGATTCAGTGGTTTTAATATCAGCTTGAATTTGAGTTAATTTGGTCAACGAAGCTACTAAAGGAAATCCTTTGTAGTTATAATCTAACCAAAAACGTTCTAGACCTTCTCTATCATTAACTTTTTCAGTTGAAAAACGATTCATAACATCAGAACCGATATTTTTAAACTCACTACCTAAAGTTGAGCCTATCTGGGTGCTATAATTATTCATATTATCTAAAAATAATTGGCCTCCTTCTTTATAAACACCATCATCACCTTTAAAAAACAGATTATCTAAGAAAGTACCTTTATCCATTGTTTCATAATCTGTCGGATCATCAACTGTGGCTTTCATTTCTTCCTTTAAATTCTCGATATAATTATAATAATCATCTGATAATTTTTTGATCTTATCAGCTTTTGCTTTTTCATCAGCGTATTTCTCTTTTTGCTCAACAGCTTTAAGAGATAGATTTTCGTATGAATTCTTGTTTCTGACGGTAGCTGCTTCGTTAGATGAAACCAGTTTTTGATCCATCAAACCAAACGCTTGTAATACTTCTTTTGACATGTTCATTGCTAACATCGCAATGAATACCAAGTACATCAGGTTAATCATTTTCTGCCTTGGTGATAATTTGCCTCCTGCCATTCTTAATTAGTTTTTGGGGTTAATAATAAATTTAAATAAACACTTACTAATTAAGCATCTCTATTTGACATAGCAGACAACATACCGCCATAAACACCATTCAATGATGATAAATTTGTAGCCAATGATTCCATTTGTTCTTTTAAACGTTCTGCGTTTTCAATGGTTTCGTCATTTAATTCAGATTGACGTTGTGCGCTATCCATTTGCACTTTATACAAACTATTTAATGATTCCATTTGACTGGCCGCTACGGCTAACTGTTCGCTATAACGATTTGTAGCTGTTATAGAATCGGCTGCTGGTGCAATATTTTCAGCTGCTCCGGCAAAATTTTGAATACCTTCGGCCAACCTTGCCATCTTATCAGAATCAAGATTTGCCTGTTGTAGCATATCGTCTAATTTTTGTGAAAGTAAACTCTCAGTATTTTGCAATTCTTGTTGAGCTGCTTCTTCACCAACTAATTCGGGATAAACTTTTGTCCAATCATATTCATCATCTACAGGTTCAAAAGCCGACAGTGCAAATACTGCTGCCTCAACGATCATACCAATAGTCAAGATCAATGTTCCATTAGGCCAGTGTGCAATTTTAAAAAGTGCTCCTATAATTACTACTGAGGCTCCTAGACCGTAAGCCATATTAAACATTTTCTTTTTGCTATTTGATTGTGCCATAATTTTAAATTTTGAATGTTGTTTATTGATTAATTATTTATTTTTATTTTTTTGCTTTCATTTTGGTTCCCATGTAATCTTGTACAGTTCTAAATCCAACGTAACTTCTTGCAGAATCTGCATACTCATAATCTCGAGTTCCAACTTCTAAGAAATATGCTACATCTTTCCATGAACCTCCTCTAATTACTTTACGTTTATTAAGCTCATCTTCTACATTTGGATTAATAGTAGAACCTAAATAATAGGATGATGGGTTATAAGCTGTATTTGTCCATTCTGAGACATTACCTGACATATTGTATAATCCGTAATCATTAGCATTATATGATTTTGCTTCTACTGTATAAAGTGCTCCATCAGCTGCATAGTTACCTCTTTCAGGTTTAAAGTTGGCTAAGAAACAGCCTCTGTCTGTAGTTGTATAAGGACCACCCCAAGGATATTTAGCATATTCTAAACCACCTCTGGCTGCGTATTCCCATTCTGCTTCTGTAGGTAATCTAAATCTTGGCTCTCTTCCTGAACTTTTCTTTTTTCCTGCTAAATAATTATTTCTCTTCTCTGTTCTAAAGTTACAAAAAGCTTTGGCTTGTTTCCAACTTACACCAACTACTGGATATGCATCATATGCCTGGTGCCAGAAATAATCTTGATGCATAGGATCATTATAAGAGTAGTTAAAGTCTTTTACCCAAACTGCAGTATCAGGATATATTTGAATTACATCTTTCTTTAAAAAATCTTTTAATGAACCTCTACCTCTTGCTGCTGCTTCATTATCCAAAGTAACAAAAGTATATTTTAATTTTCTTGTATCCAATTGCCTTCTTAAACTAACTGACTCATCAACCGGTAAATACATACTATCCATTGCTTCTGCATAATATTGATCAGGAAATTCATTTTGATTCCAGATCAATTCAACATCCCAATTTAAATAACGCCCTTCGGTTGGAGAATTTACATCACCCAAACTTCCGTAATTATCCATCATATATTTATAATAAGCATTTTCAGTACTATCTGCTTCTTTAAACCTATATTTATCAATACCGCTCATATCACCTTTCTGTTGTTCGTCAGGAGCACTTCCACCTATACTTGCCTCTTCGGCTAATATTGCCAATTTGGTTCTTAAAATAGAATCTCTAACTCTAAAAACAAACTCACGATATTCACTATTGGTAATTTCTGTCTCATCCATATAATATGGTCTTACAGTTACAGTTCTCGGAGGTGCACTAAATGAACCGGCAACATCTTCATCTTCTTTACCCATTGTAAAAGAACCTCCCGGTATGAGTACCATACCAAATGGTTTCTCAGGGAAAAACTTTTTCTTTGCCTGAATTCCTGTTAATTGCCCCTGATCGTTACCCGATTTACAACTAAATAATAATGTAGTTGCTGCAAGTACCAATAATAACGTTAACTTTTTCATAATTTTACTTTTTTTCTACTGTAACTTGGAATTGTTTTTATTTACTGTTTCTTTATTAAAACTCAAGTTTTCAATTAGAAATTTTCTTGAATCTTATAGGTTTGCACTTTAAGAACGATAAAAAAAAGCCTTTAGTGTGTTTTAATTTAATTTTCTAAAAGTTTTTAGCCACCTTTCCGGATATATCTGATCATTTGCTGTCAAATAATCTCTATAAGCACATGGTATTAACGTAGTTTTCTTTATTTTATTATGAGTATATGCTATTTCCATCCACCATCTTTCACTCCTGTCACTTTTATAAAAGTTAATAGTATCATCCTCAATAAGTACTATAAACTTTTGATATTCATTTTTAGATAAAAACGGATTTTCTTCTATCCTGTAATTAAATCCTTCAATAAAATACCAGATCATTTGAGCAACCAGATGTGCCGATTGTTCTCTCTCATCGTATTTGGCATTGTATTCATAAATTCCAAAAGAAGAATTTTTAATACTGATACCTGCATATCTTGCAATAGCACAGATCTGTTCACCATAAAAACCATTAGGAGTAGCATTATTATTTGCTGGTGCATCAGCCTTTCTTACGGCACCCAGGTCAATACTAACAATATCAGCATCTCTAAAAATGGGTTCAACCAAACCTATATCATTTGCAACTTCTCCCAACCTATAGGCGTCAAAATATAATTGATCAACCAGATCAATTTCTTCTTGTGAATTAAAAAAAGTCTGAAAACCAATATTGCTAAAATTAAATAAGTTATTAGGTTTTTCCATAACTATCTTGTGTAAATAGTTTTGAGAATTAATTGTATCCTCCAACTCACCCAGATCAAATCTATTATCAACAACTGCTAGATTTACCGTTTTGTCTAAATGATCAAAAGCGCGATAATTAGCATAAGTAATATCCTGACTACCACCAATAATAATAGGTGTAATATTTTTTTTAATTAAAAAAGAGAGAATTTCTTTAACAGCAAAATAAGTATCTTCAACCGTTTCACCTTTTGGGATATTACCTAGATCAACAATATTTGAAAACCAATTGCCCGGAAACATTTGGTACAAATATTTCCTAATGTTCTCAAATGATTTTCCAGTTCCCAGATTATCAACTGCATTTCTTCCTTCAAGTACACCAAGAATTGCAATTTGAACATTTTCAAGGTCAGGAACGCCGTTTTGTTTTGTATGGATCTTAATATTTTTACCTAAAGACAAATCTGAAATTAAAGCAGTATGCGCTACTGCAATTTCTTCAACAGGAACTAATAAGTCTAAACTCATAAATTTACATCAAAAATACTACGTTAAAACTAACGTAAATTAAAACATTTATTTTTTTCTTGTTTTCCTTTTTGTTGTTTTCTTTTTCGGTGCATTTTTAGCAATGATCTCTTTAACTTCTTCCAAAGTTAATTTAGGAGCATCTATGGTTTTTGGTATTTCAATTTTGATTTTACCCTTTAATATATTATGTCTTCCCCAACGGGCTTTTTCTACTCTGATTCCTTCTTCCTCCCAGTTGTGAACAACTTTATCAATTTCTTTTTGTTTTTTTACCTCAATCAATTCAACAATATCATCATAAGTTAAATTATCAAAATCATATTTTCTATTAACATTGATAAACATATTGTTCCATTTGATAAAAGGACCAAATCTACCTACTCCTTTTTGTACGGGTAAATTCTCATATTCGGCTATTGGAGCATCTGCTTTTTGTTTTGCTACAATCAATTCAATTGCTCTATCCATATCAACCGACATTGGATTCTCCCCTTTATCTAATGACACAAACATCTTGCCAAACCTTATAAACGGACCAAATCTTCCATTTGAAACCACTACTTCTTCTTTTTCATACTCTCCTAAGGTTTTTGGTAACTGAAACAGATCCAATGCTTCTTCAAAAGTAATATTACTAATGGTTTGATTACCCTGTAAACTTGCAAACTTTGGTTTTTCCTCATCGGCAGTTTCGCCAATTTGAATCATGGCACCAAACCTACCTAACCTTGCGTAAACATTTTTACCGGTTTCAGGATGTTCACCTAGTAATCTTTCTCCTTTAGCTCTTTCAGCATTTATAGATACATCTTCAACATTATGATGAAATTCTTTGTAAAAATCTTTGATCATTTCTTCCCAATGTCCTTTACCGTTGGCAATATCATCAAATTCTTGTTCTACTTTAGCAGTGAAACCATAATCTAAAACACCTGAAAAATTAGCCACTAAAAAATCATTTACTATTTTACCGATATCTGTAGGAATTAATTTTCCTTTATCAGCACCCACTTTTTCAGTTAAAATAGTAGATCTTACTTCATTATCTTCTAGTTTTATTTGTGTATAATTTCTATCAACCCCTTCAATCATTCCTTTTTCAACATACGCTCTATTCTGAATAGTTGAAATGGTAGGCGCATAAGTTGAAGGTCGTCCAATACCTAATTCTTCTAAATGTTTAACCAAAGACGCCTCAGTATATCTGTAAGGCGATTTAGTGTAACGTTGTGTTGCTGTTATATAATTATTGTTAAGAATCTCTCCTATTGTTAATTTTGGCAACATTCCTTCTTGTTCATCTTCTTCATTATCCAAACCTTCGATATATACTTTTAAAAAGCCATCAAATTTAATTACTTCACCATTTGCAGTAAAGATCTTACTATTTTTATCATTATTTATCCTAACATTTGTACGCTCTAGCTGAGCATCACTCATTTGAGAAGCAACAGTTCGTTTCCAGATTAGTTTATACAATCTATCTTGATCAAAATCAACATTAACACTTGGCATATCAATATTAGAAGGACGAATCGCTTCATGAGCTTCCTGAGCCCCTTTTGACTTATTTGTATAATTTCTTGGCTTACTGTATGATTCGCCATAAGAACTAATAATTTTTTCACGGGCAGCATTTTTTGCTTCATCTGAAAGGTTAACACTATCAGTTCTCATATAAGTAATCAATCCTGCTTCATATAATCGCTGGGCAATTATCATAGTTTTGGCTACAGGAAACGATAATTTTCTTGATGCCTCTTGTTGCAATGTTGAAGTTGTAAAAGGGGCTGCAGGTGATTTTTTTGCCGGTTTGATATTGATATCTTCAATCGAAAAAATTGCATTCTTACAAGATTCTAAAAATTGCTGTGCTTCTTCAAGTGTAACAAAATTCTTAGGTAATTTTGCCTTAAATCTTTGATTCTTATTATTAACAAATTCGGCAACAACCCTGTAAGACGCTATCGGTTTAAAATTTTCAATTCCTCTTTCACGTTCAACGATCAACCTTACAGCTACTGATTGTACCCTGCCGGCAGATAAACCACTCTTTACCTTTCTCCATAGTACCGGTGATAATTCATAACCTACAAGCCTGTCTAAAACCCTGCGAGCCTGTTGCGCATTAACCAAATTATAATCTATTGCTCTTGGATTTTCAACAGCTTTTAGAATTGCTTTCTTAGTAATTTCATGAAATACAATTCGTTTGGTCTTATCTTCTTTTAATTTAAGTTGTTCAAATAAATGCCAGGAAATAGCTTCTCCTTCACGGTCTTCATCACTGGCTAACCATACCATTTCCGCTTTTTTTGATAGATCTTTTAGTTTTTTTACAACTGATTTCTTATCGGGAGAAACAACGTATTTTGGTTTAAAATCACCTTCTACATCTACGCCTAACTCTTTGGAAGGCAGATCAGCTATATGACCAAAACTCGATTCAACCTGAAAATCTTTTCCTAAATATTTCTCTAAAGTTTTGGCTTTTGCCGGTGACTCAACGATTACTAGATTCTTTGCCATATCAACACTTTTGGTTTAAATATTCTTATAAATAAAAACTTATCATTATCTATAATAATATCATTTTTGAGATTGCAAAAGTAAATGTTTTTTTTTAATACCAAATTTTATGTATTAAAAATCGCTATAAGTTTATTGAAAATATTGATTATATTCTGAAGGTAATGATTTTAAATGGCAAATTTCAATATCTTTAAAAAACAATTCAACTGCTTCACTTTGTAACTGAATCTTTATTTGTTTTGAGGGTATAGATCTTCCAACTTTAATCAATCACAACTTTTAGAGTATCATTAAAATTTTATCCTTAAAAAGAAAAACCACTTTTTGAAAAGTGGTTTTATAATAAAAATTTCTTGAAACCAACTATCCTCGAGGTAGAACCATCGAGGTATTTCGCTGGTTTCATACCCAATCAAGTTGGGCACGAGTCTTTGACATAAATGTCAAAAACCGAAATTTATTATTTAGATCCCCTTCGGGGATGACATTTTATAGGAAACCCCGGGGCATGCCCCGAGGAATTCTTTTCGATTAAGAAGTTTTAATTCAGATAAAATTGACTTAATAAATTAATCCCATTATCTGTATATGTATATTGATATAACACATCTTCACCAATCATTAACAAATGATCTTCTAGAGGAATAACATCATAAGTAATTATATTGTCAAAATAATTAACTAGTTGAATATCCTCAACATTGGTTTTGTCATAAACTTTTAATCCTGAACTGCCATCACATATAAAAAGTAGATCATTTTTAATCCCCAAACCATAAGGATTATCCATAGAGTATGATTTTGTAAGTTTTGGACTGTTCAAATCGGTTATATCAACAATTTGAAGACTACTATCTATTGCACCACAAGAATTACCTGCTCGCAATGTTATATAGGCATATTTTTCATCGACTACAACAGGGTCGCAAGCTGTTCCGTGTTGAAATTCTGAAACGAATTGAGGATTGGCAGGTGATTCAATATCATATATGAACATACCACTCATACTTCCTAAAAACAGATGATTCCCCCTGTTAAATATAGTTTCTATATCAAATCCGGCAAAAATAGAGCTTAGCTGTTGCGGATTTTCAAGCTTATCAATATTAAATATATTTATACTGTGGCTATCTACTGCATATAAATAATCATCAACAATTTTAAACCTCGCCAAAGATCCTCCTTGTCCAACGGAAGCATTTGTCTCTGCAAAAGCAACAATGTCCGTAAATCTTGTTTTTAAATGTTCAATTTCTTCAATTCTCCTTCTTTCTTCACTTACCTTCCATCCAACAATAATCTCATTATTATTAGGCGTTTGATCTCCATAATCAACAACCATATCTTCAATAAAAGGCATGATAACATACGAAGGAAAAACATCTTTTAATCTGGCTACTTCTCTAATATTATGAATATCCGAAATATCAAAAATGACCAGATCCATTAAACTATCAGCATACAAATAATCACCTTTGATCTCCATATCTTTGTTTGCTTCAATCTTAATAAATGCTATTTTTTTAGGGTTTTCAGGGTTTGAGTTATCAATGACATGTATTCCATTTTCAATATCATTTACCAATACTAGATCATTATATACATATATTTTTCCTGATTCAATAATTGGTATTGGAGAAGTAACTTTTACCGAAGATCTTAAAGCCTCTTTGGTCATATACTTTGGCGTAGCAACATTTACTATAACATAGTCGCTATCATTATCATTATCACAAGATTGCAATACTAAAAATAACATTGTCAGTACTAAAAATAATTTTGTTTTCATATCTTTCTTATAACAAATATATATTATTATAGATACTTATATTGTAAAAAGGTTGCGAAAATTAAATATGCCAAAATGTCATAATAACAAATTATTGATTGTATGTTTGCAATCCTAAAAGATTAGAATGTCGAGTAATCATATTATAGAAGAAAAAAAACAAGGACAAGCTTTGGTTACTGAAATAAATAACAATAACAAAAAGAAGTTATTTATCGAGAGTTATGGCTGCCAGATGAATTTAAATGACAGCGAAATAGTTGCTTCAATCTTATCAAAAGAAGGATATAATACAACTCAAATTCTTGAAGAAGCCGATATGGTTTTGGTAAATACCTGCTCCATTCGTGAAAAAGCTGAGCAAACTGTTCGAAAAAGATTGCAAAAATACAACAGTGTAAAAAAAATAAATCCCGAAATGAAAATTGGTGTTTTGGGTTGCATGGCAGAACGACTTAAAAGTAAATTTTTAGAAGAAGAAAAAATGGTGAATATGGTGGTTGGCCCTGATGCCTACAGAGATCTGCCAAATTTGGTAAAAACTGTAGAAGATGGTAAAGATGCTGTAAATGTAATTCTATCAAAAGAAGAAACTTATGCCGATATTTCACCCGTAAGATTAAACAGTAATGGTGTAACTGCATTTGTTTCAATTACAAGAGGTTGTGACAATATGTGCACATTTTGTGTTGTTCCGTTTACACGGGGAAGAGAAAGAAGTCGTGATCCTAAAAGTATTATTGATGAAGTTAAAGATCTTTGGGAAAATGGGTTTAAAGAAGTAACGCTTTTAGGCCAAAATGTTGACTCGTATCTTTGGTACGGAGGTGGTTTAAAAAAAGATTTTGATAAGGCTTCTGAAATTGCTCGTGCTACAGCTATTGATTTTGCAAAATTATTAGAATTGGTTGCTTTGGCAGAACCAAAAATGAGAATACGATTTGCTACTTCCAACCCGCAAGATATGAGTTTAGATGTCATCCGATCTATGGCAAAATATGATAATATTTGTAAATACATACATCTTCCGGTACAAACCGGTAGCACCAGAATGTTAGAAAGAATGAACAGGCAGCATACCCGTAAAGAATATTTAGAATTGATCGATAATATTAGAAATATTATACCTGATTGTGCCATTTCTCAGGATATGATCGCTGGTTTTTCAGGAGAAACAGAAGAAGATCATCAAGAAACCTTATCGCTTATGGAGCATGTTAAATACGATTTTGGATTTATGTTTGCTTATTCTGAAAGACCGGGAACCCCTGCTGCAAAAAGAATGGAAGATGATGTGCCTTTAGAAATAAAAAAAAGAAGATTGGCAGATATCATCGCATTGCAACAAAAACACGGATTATACCGAATGGAACAATTTGTTGGAAAAACAGTTGAAGTTTTGATCGAAGGAAATTCAAAAAAATCAGATCTTCACTGGAAGGGAAGAAACTCTCAAAATGCTATGGTTGTTTTTCCAAAAGGAAATGAAAAAATCGGAGATCTTGTAAATGTTAAAGTGAATGATTGTACATCGGCCACTTTAATTGGATCTAGGCTATAGCAAAAGGCTATACTTGATAAAATAAATATCGGATTTCCGACTTCGGACTTCCAACTTAACACTTAAAACTTAATACTTAAAACTTATACTATTGGAATCACTACAAACCATCAAACAAAGATTTGGAATTATAGGTAACAGTCCGCATTTAAACATTGCATTAGAAAAAGCGATCAGAGTTGCACCGACTGATATTTCGGTATTGGTTACTGGTGAAAGTGGTGTTGGTAAAGAAAATATCCCAAAAATAATTCATCAATTATCACACAGAAAACACAATAAATATATTGCTGTTAACTGTGGAGCTATTCCTGAAGGAACAATTGACAGTGAACTTTTTGGTCATGAAAAAGGTTCATTTACCGGCGCTACTCAAAGCCGAAAAGGTTATTTTGAAGTTACCGATGGTGGTACAATTTTTTTAGATGAAGTTGGGGAATTACCTCTTTCAACTCAAGTGCGTTTGTTGCGAGTTTTAGAAACCGGAGAATTTATAAAAGTTGGGTCCTCTAAAGTCCAAAAAACCGATGTAAGAATTGTTGCCGCTACTAATATCAATATGCTTGATGCCATTCAAAAAGGAAAATTCAGAGAAGATCTTTATTATAGGTTAAGTACAGTAGAGATCTACATACCGCCTCTAAGAGAACGTCAGGAAGATATACATTTATTATTCAGAAAATTTGCATCAGATTTTGCCTTAAAATACAAAATGCCTACTTTAAGATTAGATGAAAAAGGTATAGAGACTTTGAAAAATTTTCCCTGGAAAGGTAATATCCGTCAATTAAAAAATATTACCGAACAAATTTCAGTAATTGAACAAAACCGTAATCTAAATAATGAAGTCTTAAAATCATACTTACCTGATGTTAGCCATAATCTACCTGCTTTGATAAAAGATAGTGTTTCGTCAAGTGATTTTGCAAATGAACGTGAAATATTATACAAAGTTTTATTTGATATGCGAAATGACATCAATGATCTTAAAAAATTAACTCAAGACCTGATCAAAGGTGGTGATAAAAGGCAAACTACAGAAAACACTCAATTAATAATTGATAAATTATACGAAGAACAAGATAGTATTAGAAATAACGAACTGGAAATAATTGCGCCAAATCAAAATGAAACTTTTAATAGTCCACCACAAGTAGCTGATTATGAAGATGCCGAAACTGTAGAAGCCACTATTTCTTTACAAGAAAAAGAATACGAAATGATTAAAAAATCATTAGAACGTAATAAAGGCAAACGCAAATTAGCAGCTAAGGAATTAGGGATCTCTGAAAGAACATTATACAGAAAAATAAAACAATATGATTTGTAATTCTAATTGTTTCATTGTTAATTTGTTTATTATTATTACATAATTAATTTTTTAATTCTTATAATTTGAAAAAATATTTTTACATTTTTACTTTTATTGCTTTAATTTTATCACAAAGTTGCGGTGTTTATTCTTTCACAGGAGGAAGTACAGGTAATGCTGAAACAATTCAAATTAATTATTTTCCTAACAACGCAAGGCAGGTAGAACCTTCTTTAAGTCAAAAATTTACAATAGCCTTACAAGATCGATTCTTAAGGCAAACCAATTTAAAACTAACAAATTCGGGTGGCGATTTACTTTTTGAAGGTGAAATAACACAATATAGAATAATTCCTATTGCAGCAACAGCACAACAAACGGCAGCCCAAAATCGCCTGACCATCGCAGTTAGAGTTAATTTTTACAATAGGTTAGTTGAAGAAGATAATTTTGAGCAAACTTTTTCTTTTTATAGTGATTATGATGCAAATTTACAATTAACAGGAAGCGTCCTTGAAAATGCATATTTTGAAATTTTTGAGAGACTTACACAAGACATTTACAATGCATCAGTCGCAAAATGGTAAATATATTTTATAAATAAGCTTTTAAATGAATCTGATAGAATTTTCTGAAATATTAAAACATCCAAATCTAATTTCAAAAGAGGAAAATGAATCTATTGAAAGTATCATTAAAGAGTTTCCTTATTTTCAAGCTGCCAAAGTGATTTACTTGAGTAGTTTAAATAAACAACATAGTTTTAAATACAATAATTTTTTAAAAAAAACAGCTGCATACACGACAGATAGGAGTATCCTATTTGATTTTATTACTACTGAAGAATTTGAGATTGTAAATTTTATTTCTAAAGACAATGATAATTTAAAAGAAATTGAAATTATTGATCATGAAATTATTGAAAAAACTAAAGATCGGCCCAAAGCAACTGACAATATCACACTTCCAATAGGTAAACCTTTTCAGTTTAAAACCAAAGACACTTTTTCATTTAATGAATGGCTAAAATTAACAAGTGTTAATCCTATAGAAAGGGGAGCTACAAAAAGTCTGATACAAGAAATAAAGCCAGATAAACATTCCAATCTCATTGAAAAATTTATTGCTTCAAATCCGAAAATAAAACCTGTCAAAGTAGATGAGAAATCAAACTTTGCTTATGAAAGTATTTTAGAAAATGAAAGTTTGATGACGGAAACCCTGGCACATGTTTATTTAGAACAAAAAAAATATGAAAAAGCAATAACAGCTTTTAATATTTTAAGTTTGAAATATCCGGAAAAAAGTAGTTTCTTTGCAAACCAAATTATTGAAATAAAAAGAATACAACAAAATAAATCCTAAATTATGTCATATACATTATTTTTAATATTGATTTTTATTGTAGCGATATTGCTAATCTTGATCATCATGGTTCAAAATCCAAAAGGAGGAGGTTTATCTTCATCATTTGGTGGTAGTGCACAAAACATGGGCGGCGTTCAAAATACTACTGATTTTTTGGATAAAAGTACATGGACACTTGCAACTATTTTACTGGCTTTGATATTACTATCAAATTTTGCCATTCCAAGAAACTACGCAGCAGATACAAAATCTGAAACTGAAAATATCGTAAATGAAAGAGATGCTACTTTTGACACACCACCAGCAACTTTAGACACTTCATCTCCTTCTGACAGCGCAAATTAATCAACAACAAATATTTAATTAAAATGCCAACGTAATGACACGTTGGCATTTTTTTTAAAATTTTGTCAGCTATTTAAGAATGGCAAAATATTTGCTTATTTCATTACTCAATAACATAAAACTATAACAAATGAACAAAATTAATATCACACCTCTTGCAGACAGGGTTGTAATTGAACCTACTATAGCTGAAACTCAAACAGCATCAGGTCTTTATATTCCTGATTCAGCAAAAGAAAAACCTCAGCATGGCAAAGTAGTTGCAGTTGGGAAAGGAACACAAGATCAACCTACAACTGTAAAGGTTGGCGATACTGTTCTATATGGTAAATTCGCAGGTACCGAGTTAAAATTTGACGGTATCGATTATCTTATTATGAACGAGAGTGAAATCTTGGCAATAATATAAGACAATCAAAAAAATAAGAAAAATAAAATATAAACTATAAAAATTTAAATTATGGCAAAAGATATAATTTTTGATATTGAATCACGTGATGGATTAAAACGTGGCGTTGATGCATTAGCAAATGCTGTTAAAGTAACACTGGGTCCAAAAGGAAGAAACGTAGTTATTGGTAAAGCCTTTGGCGGACCACAAATTACAAAAGATGGTGTTTCGGTTGCAAAAGAAATTGAATTAGAAGATCCATTAGAAAACATGGGTGCTCAAATGGTAAAAGAAGTAGCTTCAAAAACAAGTGATCTTGCCGGTGACGGAACAACTACTGCCACTGTTTTAGCTCAGGCGATTGTAAAAGAAGGATTAAAAAATGTAGCTGCCGGAGCAAATCCATTAGACTTAAAAAGAGGAATCGACAAAGCCGTTTCAGCTATAATAACCGATTTGAATAAACAATCACAAGTTGTAGGAAGTAAAATTGATAAAATCAAACAAGTTGCAACCGTATCAGCAAATAATGATACATCTGTTGGAGACCTAATATCTCAGGCTTTCAATAAAGTTGGAAAAGAAGGTGTTATTACCGTTGAAGAGGCCAAAGGAACTGAAACTTATGTTGATATCGTTGAAGGTATGCAATTTGACAGAGGGTATTTATCTCCTTATTTTATAACTGATTCTGAAAAAATGATCACTGATCTTGAATCACCTTATATTTTGCTTTATGATAAAAAGATCTCTACTATGAAAGATCTGTTACCGTTATTAGAACCTGTTGCTCAAACTGGCAAACCTCTTTTAATTATTGCGGAAGATGTTGATGGTGAAGCATTAGCAACTTTAGTAGTAAATAAATTAAGGGGTTCTTTAAAAATTGCTGCTGTTAAAGCTCCAGGTTTTGGTGATAGAAGAAAAGCAATGCTTGAAGATGTAGCAATCTTAACAGGTGGTACTGTGATTTCAGAAGAAAGAGGATTTACTTTAGAAAATGCCACTATAGATATGTTAGGAACTGCCGAAAGAATTACCATTGACAAAGACAATACAACTATTGTAAATGGCGCTGGTAAAAATGAAGACATCAAAGGTAGGGTTAAGCAAATAAAATCTCAAATTGAAACTACTACATCTGATTACGATAAAGAAAAACTACAAGAACGTCTGGCTAAATTAGCTGGAGGTGTTGCTGTCTTATATGTTGGTGCAGCTAGTGAAGTTGAAATGAAAGAGAAAAAAGATAGAGTTGAAGATGCTTTACACGCAACTCGTGCTGCCGTTGAAGAAGGAATTGTAGCCGGTGGTGGTGTGGCTTTGATAAGAACAAAAAATTCTTTAGAGAAATTGACCTCAGATAACTTAGACGAATTGACAGGAATTCAAATTGTATCGAGAGCAGTTGAAGAACCATTACGTCAAATTGTTGAAAATGCGGGTCATGAAGGTTCGGTTGTTGCTTCTAAAGTATTAGAAGGAAAAAAAGATTTTGGTTTTGATGCAAAATCTGGTGAATACACAAACCTTTTAAAAGCTGGTATTATCGATCCTAAAAAAGTTACAAGAATCGCAATGGAAAATGCGGCTTCTGTAGCAGGAATGATCTTAACTACCGAGTGTGCTTTGGTTGATATTAAAGAAGATACTCCAATGCCTCCAATGCCTCCAATGGGTGGTGGTGGAATGCCGGGCATGATGTAATCATATAAATCCCCGTGGGTTTTTGATAATTATCATTGTAAAAAAATTAAAGCCGCTTTGAAAATTCAAAGCGGCTTTTTCTATAATTTATTATTTTTTTATTGACTTAGACAATAGGTTTATAGTTTTCTTGCATTAAGTAGTTAAAGCATCAATAAGAAATTTTTTTAATGGTAAAGCAGCATTATTATATTCTAATATAATATCTATCAGATCATCACCTGTAATTTTATTTGGAGATAAATTTGCTAAGTGATACCATTGCTTGTTAAATAAAAGCGGTTGATCTTTAGCTGATTCTAAAAATTCTTTGGATAATCTTTTATGTTTATTTCCTTGAATTTCACCAAACTTTTGTTTAAAATCTTTGTTTAAAATTATTTTTGAAAATACTTCAGTATTGCCTACAATATGCTGGCGAATTTTTTGAACTTGTTTCGTGTCAGGCATATAAACACCTCCATAAATACCTAATTTTTCTGGGCCCAACTCTATGTATAAACCGGGATAACTTTTATCTTTTCTACCTGTTTTTGAAATAATTGCTGAATTATTTAATTTGTAGGGTGTCTTATCTTTTGAAAAACGAATATCACGATTAATTCTAAAAATGGCTTCTTTTGGTTCTATCTGAACTTCAGGATCTTGTTTTGAAACTTCATCGATCAAATCAGAAATGAAAATTTTAAAAGGCTCCCTTACAGTATTTTCATAACGCTTACGGTTTTTATCAAACCAATCTTTGTTGTTATTTGATGCTAATTCTTTAAAAAAATTCAAGTAATCTTTGGTAAAATATTTCATTCTTAGATCTTTATATTTCCAAAACTACAAAAATTCAGAAGAATGAAAAATATACATTCAATTCATCCAGATTTAAAAAACCAAAAAGACATTATTTTCCCCTAATTATCTCAATATCAATGCCGATATATTTTTATTTAAATGTGTATTTTAAACTAAACATCACATTTCTCCCGGGCATAGGCACTAAATTTGTTTCAGTGTATTCTGCATTAAAAATATTATTTAAAATTGTAGCAAATTCTATATCTTTATAATTAGCAGTTAATTTTACGTCAAAAATATTATAACTTGAACCATCAGGTCTTTCTACAAATCTATAAGTAATATTTTGACGTAAGAATGAAACAAATTGTGAATCATATCCTGCAATTACCTGATGCTTAATAGTATTTAACGAATATCTAGAAAAATTAAAATCACTATCAATCATATCATCTTTTAAAAAAGTATAAGCCAGATTAACGTATTGAGAAAAATTCTTTGTTTTAAACTTATACTTTATAGAAGTTTCAATTCCTGTTGTATTAACTTTTTGAATATTTTCAGCTTGCCATTTATCCTCCTCTTTTTCTTTAACATAATCGATCAGATCATCAGAAGATCTATAAAATACATTTAATTCTCCTGACAATTTATTATCGTTAAACTTTATTCCTAATTCTTGTGCTAATGCACTCTCAGCTTTTAAATTCTCATTTCCTATTGTAGTTGGGCTACTGTAATACTGATCGGTATAAGTTGGGATTCGATAAGTATATCCAATATTGCCATAGAGTTTAAAATTATTATTAATTTGATAACCCAGATCTATTCCTGGAAAGGCGTGAAATTTAAAATCAGAGTAATAAGAAAAAGCTATTCCTGGAGTTATATCAAATTTTTCATTAAAAAAAACAAACCTATGTTCAATAAAACTCGTAAACATCAATCTGTTATGATCTCCCAGATTATTACTGGTTATAAATACTTCTGCCAGATCAACTCCAATTCCTGTTTTTCCAAATTTTGAATCACAAGACAGATCTAATGCAACACCAACTTTATTTGTAATGTGTAAGTTTCTGTAAATCTCTGGTTTACCTCTAACAAATTCATACATATCTTGTCCCCTTTTCCAATAGATCTTAGGTCTATAAACAAAGTTGTTTTTTGAAACATTAGATGAAATGCCAACTAAACTTGACTGAGTTTCTTCATATTGATCTTTAAAATCAGGACTGGCATAAAATCCATTAGCACCGAATTTACGCTCTAAAAAAGTAGCAATTATATCAATTGGATTTCGCTGTGTATTGAACCTGCTTTTAACAAATATATTTTGATTTTTAAAATCGGTATTATACCTGTAGCCATTTGATGCATTTCGAGAATAATGAACTTGGTGTGATGAATTATTTTGATTTAAAGTCCCTGTTAATTCTACTGCATTTTGATCAAATGAACCGTATGCGATCTTACCTGTTAAAACATTTTGAACTTTAGTTTTTGTAACAATATTAATTGCACCCGTAAAAGCATTTTGACCAAATATTCTAGCTGCCGGACCTTTGATTATTTCAATTCGCTCAATGTTTTCTAATGGAATCATCATATTCATGGTGTGATGTCCGGTTTGAGGATTCTCAGTTTTAAAACCGTCAACTAAAACCAAGGTCTGATCAAAACTACCTCCGCGAATATACAAGTCCGATTGCATCCCATCCACACCTCTTCTTCTTATATCAACACCGCTGATATGCTGCAATAAGTCAGCTAAATTCGACGCTGTACTATTTTGTATTTCATCTGGTGTAATAATTTGAATTGTTCTGGAATTTTGACTTAAAAATAGATCGATCCTACTCGATTTAACAATAATCTCATTTAAATTTTCAACTTTTGTTTCTTGCGAAAAAACCATATTAAAACTAAAAAGAATCACTAACCATTGAACAGTTACTGGTATTATTCGATTTTTACCCATAACCCAATCTTTCATCACTATCAGATTTAAAGATGTAGTTTCCATGAACAATACTTATGCTTAAAAATATTCCGAAATAGGTTATAAACAACAGGTCCATTACAGAAACTAATGACCATTGAGAAAAAAATCCAGGAAAAATTAAAAATATTTCAGATAAAACAACTGAAACAGCATACAAGATCCATATACTTAAATAAATTCTTTTTTCTAAGAATACCCAAATAAAAGGTACGTACAGTCCTAAAAATAAAAAATGAAGCCATGCTACTAGAACAAAACGGTTATTTACAACAAGATCTGTAAAAAATGGAAAAGTACCTACAATATTAATAATTGCCACGGTTAAGATCAAATAGTAAATATTTCTCAGGTTTCTATTCAATTTGATAAACGAAGCCCGAAATCCAAAAAGTATTGCAAATACTAAAGTTGAACCCAAACCACCAAAAAACTTAATTAGCCAGTGGTTAAAGTTATAATCAAGTGAATGTGCATATAATAAGATCAGACCAAAAACCAGAACAAAAACATGCTTTTTAGTTATAATCAATTTGACCTTGTTAGCCATCAAGGCAACTATCCAGATAAAATAAACACCATAAAATTGAAAATGCAAATAAAAGAAAATTGCCTGCCTGTACCAGGGTGACTCCTTCATATCAAGAACCATCAAAGGGCCTAAAGCATAAGGACCTAAAGAAGACAAAAAATGAAAAAAGATTCCAAATTTTACAAGAAGAGTTATTGATTTGTTTCCTTCTAACCGTTTCCATAACCTAACAAGTAAAATATAACTAATACATAAGTGTAAAGTTGAAAATAATATTGAATAGAAAGCATAACCCTGAAGTATAAATGCAACGATCATTATTGCCATACAAATCTGCATAGCAACATAATACCTAAAGGAAACCTTATCTATGGATTTGACAAAATTTATCCAAACTAAAATCAATAAAGCATTAAAGATAAATCCCAGTAACATAACATGCGAATGTGCATGCAAAACATTTTTAAAAGGAAATGCTATAATTGAACCAGTGTATGCATACCGCAAAACCAATCCAATAAAAGCGCCTAATATGCCAAATGATAAAGGATATATCCAAAGTTTTTTTGGAAACATTGATCACAAAATTAAAAACGCTGAATATTATTCAGCGTTAATTAATTAAATTGTTAAGCTTTTCCGGTAGGACCGAAATTCAACGGAATAGGTGGCTGCTCATAATCTTTAATTTTACCATGGGCATTTTCAAATCTATTTACATTTTCAGAAAGCGCTTTCATCAAACGTTTTGCATGCTGTGGCGTTAAGATAATTCTAGATTTTACCCTTGCCTTTGGTGTTCCAGGCATAACATTAATAAAATCAACAATAAACTCAGAAACAGAATGATTGATGATTGCTAAATTGGCATAAGTACCTTCAGCAATTTTTTCATCTAATTCGATATTTAATTGGTTTTTATTTTCCTCTTTATTCATCTTTTCTATGTAAAAAATCAGCCAAAGTTGATTTACTTTGGCTAATAGATTTTATAATTCAGATTCAACTTCAATGGTAATATCATCTTTGTTTCCAACAATAATATGATCATATGACCTCATTCCAGTACCTGCAGGAATTCGTTTTCCTACAATTACATTTTCTTTCAATCCTCTTAAGTAATCTTCTTTACCACTAACTGCAGCTTCATTTAAAACCTTAGTTGTTTCCTGGAAAGAAGCAGCTGAAATAAATGATTTTGTTTGAAGTGATGCTCTGGTAATACCCTGCAATATCGGTTCTGCTGTAGCAGGAATTGCATCTCTTCCAATCACCAAATTTTTATCGTTTCGACGTAAAATTGAATTTTCATCTCTTAATTCTCGCGCAGAAATAATTTGTCCTGCTTTTAAAATTCCAGAATCTCCAGCTTCTTCAACAATTTTCAATCCGTAAATATCATCATTAACTTCAATAAAATCATTTTTATGCACCAATTGATTCTCTAAGAAATTAGTATCTCCAGAATCAACGATCTTAACTTTACGCATCATCTGACGAACAATTACTTCAAAATGTTTGTCATTAATTTTTACACCTTGTAAACGATAAACCTCTTGAATTTCATTTACCAAATACTCTTGTACTTTAGCTGGGCCTTGAATATTCAATATGTCCTCAGGAGTTATTGATCCATCAGATAAAGGCATACCGGCTTTAACAAAATCATTTTCCTGTACTAATATTTGATTCGATAGTTTTACTAAATATTTTTTTACATCACCAAATTTTGATTCAACAATGATCTCACGATTACCACGCTTAATTTTTCCAAATGTAACAACACCGTCAATTGCAGAAACAACAGAAGGGTTTGAAGGATTTCTAGCTTCAAAAAGTTCAGTTACACGGGGTAAACCACCAGTAATATCACTTGCTTTACCTGTTTTACGTGGAATTTTAACTAGAATCTTGCCAGCTTCAATTTTTTCGCCATTATCAACTAATAAGTGAGATCCAACTGGCAAACTATAAGATTGAAGTGTCTCTCCTTTACTATTTGTAATTAATAAAATTGGCGCAATTTTTCTTCTTTTTGAATCAGAGATTACCTTTTCTTTAAATCCGGTTTGCTCATCTATTTCAACTTTAAAAGTAACGCCCTCTTCAATATCTTCAAAAACAACTTTACCTTCAAACTCTGAAACAATAACACCATTATATGGATCCCATTGACAAATTACATCTCCTTTTTTAATTGAACTCTTATTTTTGATAAGAATATGAGAACCATAAGGGACGTTATTTGAACTTAGCGTAATACCAGTTTTCTTATCAATAATTTTAATCTCAGTAGTACGAGAAATTACAATATTAACTTCATTACCTTCAGTATCTTTTCCTTTTACAGTTTTAAGATCATCTATAGAAACTTTTCCAGGGAATGAAGCGGTCATTTTATTTTCTTCCGAAATGTTACCGGCAATACCACCAACGTGGAATGTACGAAGCGTTAACTGTGTACCCGGCTCACCAATAGATTGAGCAGCAATTACACCAACAGCTTCTCCTCTCTGCACCATTTTGTTAGTTGATAAATTGTTACCATAACATTTAGCGCAAATACCTTTTTTAGCTTCACAAGTTAAAGCAGATCTTACTTCAACGTATTCAATAGGAGATTTATCAATAATTTCAACAATTTCTTCACTAAATACTCCTCCTGAATTAATGATCAAATCATCAGTATCTGGGTGGTAAACATCATGTAAAGAAACTCTACCTAAAATTCTTTCTCCTAATGATTCAACTATTTCATCATTCTTTTTAAGCGGATGAACTTCTAGTCCTCTTAAAGTACCACAATCACTTTCATTTACGATAACATCCTGAGCAACGTCAACCAAACGACGCGTTAAATAACCTGCATCAGCTGTTTTTAAGGCGGTATCTGCCAAACCTTTACGTGCACCGTGAGTTGAGATAAAATACTCCAAAATTGATAATCCTTCTTTAAAGTTAGATAAAATTGGATTTTCAATGATCTCTCCACCACCGGCTGATGATTTTTTAGGTTTTGCCATCAAACCACGCATACCGGTTAACTGACGAATTTGCTCTTTAGATCCCCTTGCACCTGAATCTAACATCATATAAACTGAGTTAAACCCTTGTTTATCTTCACGCAAGCGTTTCATTGAAAGCTCAGTTAATCTATTATTTGTTGAACTCCAAACATCAATAACTTGATTATAACGTTCTTTATTGGTTAACATACCCATATTATAACTGGCCATAATCGAATCAACCTGTGTATTTGCAGCTGATATCATATCATCTTTTTCTCCAGGTATAATGATATCCCCCAAACTAAAAGATAACCCTCCTTGGAAGGCAAATTTATAGCCCATATTTTTTATGGAATCCAAAAAACTACCGGTAGTTGGTACATCAGTTACTTTTAATATGTTTCCAATAATATCTCGTAAAGATCTCTTGGTAAGCACTTCATTGATATATCCGGCTTCTTCCGGCACTACTTCATTAAATAATACTCTTCCAACTGTAGTCTCAATAATTTTTGTGACAATTTCTCCATTTTCATCAAGATCTTTAGCTCTTACCTTAACCGATGCATTTAGATCAACTTTCTTTTCATTAAAAGCAATCTTCACTTCTTCAAGCGAATAAAAAGTTGTTCCTTCTCCTTTAACCTTGTAATCTTCAGTCGATTTACGCTCTTTGGTCATATAATACAATCCTAAAACCATATCTTGAGAAGGTACAGTAATTGGCGAACCATTTGCAGGATTAAGAATATTGTGTGAAGCCAACATCAGTAATTGTGACTCTAATATTGCTTCTGGGCCTAAAGGTAAATGTACTGCCATTTGATCACCATCAAAATCGGCGTTAAATGCTGTACACACCAATGGATGCAATTGTATTGCTTTTCCTTCAATCAATTTTGGTTGAAAAGCCTGAATACCTAAGCGGTGAAGCGTAGGTGCACGGTTTAATAATATTGGGTGACCTTTTAAAACATTTTCTAAAATATCCCAAACAACAGGTTCTCTTTTATCAATTATCTTTTTTGCAGATTTTACTGTTTTTACAATACCTCTTTCAATAAGTTTTCTTATGACAAAGGGCTTGTATAATTCAGCAGCCATATCTTTTGGAATCCCACATTCGAATAATTTCAACTCTGGTCCCACAACAATTACAGAACGAGCAGAATAATCAACACGTTTACCTAAAAGATTTTGACGAAATCTACCTTGTTTACCTTTTAAGGAATCGGATAATGATTTTAATGGACGGTTAGATTCCGTTTTAACTGCAGAAGATTTACGTGTATTATCAAACAATGAATCTACAGATTCTTGAAGCATACGTTTTTCATTTCGTAAAATAACTTCAGGAGCCTTGATCTCAACCAATCTTTTTAATCGGTTATTTCTAATAATTACCCTTCTGTAAAGGTCATTTAGATCAGACGTAGCAAATCTACCTCCATCTAATGGAACCAATGGTCGTAATTCAGGTGGGATAACCGGAACAACTTTCATGATCATCCATTCTGGTCTATTTTCTTTTCTGGTATTTGCATCTCTAAAAAATTCTACAACGTTCAAGCGTTTTAACGCTTCCATTTTTCGTTGTTTAGAAGTTTCAGTATTGGCTTTATGCCTTAGTTGATAGGATAATTCATCAAGATCAATTCTTGACAGCAATTCTATCAAACATTCAGCACCCATTTTTGCAATAAATTTATCCGGATCAGAATCATCTAAATATTGATTTTCCTGTGGTAGGGTCTCTAAAATATCTAGATATTCTTCCTCAGTTAAAAAATCCATTTTTTGCAATGGTTCATCTTCAATATTTTTTGCTATACCTGGTTGAATTACTACGTAACGTTCGTAGTAAATGATCATATCTAATTTTTTTGATGGTAAACCCAATAGGTATCCCATTTTGTTTGGTAATGATCTGAAATACCAAATATGTGCAACAGGTACAACCAAATTGATATGCCCTACTCTATCTCTACGGACTTTCTTTTCAGTAACTTCAACTCCACAACGATCACAAATAATGCCTTTATAGCGAATTCTTTTATATTTACCGCAAGCACATTCATAATCTTTTACAGGACCAAAAATACGTTCACAAAACAAACCATCTCTCTCAGGTTTATGCGTTCGATAATTGATAGTTTCAGGTTTTAAAACTTCACCTCTTGATGCCTCAAGAATAATTTCAGGTGATGATAAACCTATAGTTATTTTATTGAATTTTTTTACGGTATATTTATCTTTTTGTCTTGCCATGATAATGGTAAAGAATTTATTTTTTATGATGAACAGTAAGAAATTTTCTAGTTCCTTACTTACAATTAATTACTATTATTCCTCTAACCTAACGTCTAAGCCTAATCCTTTCAATTCGTGCATTAACACATTAAAAGATTCTGGTAATCCCGGTTCAGGCATTGGTTCTCCTTTAACGATTGCTTCATATGTTTTAGCCCTTCCCATAACATCATCTGATTTTACGGTTAAGATCTCTCTTAATGTAGCTGAAGCTCCATAAGCTTCAAGAGCCCAAACTTCCATTTCACCAAAACGTTGACCACCAAATTGAGCTTTACCTCCAAGTGGTTGTTGTGTAATTAATGAATAAGGTCCTATTGAACGTGCATGCATTTTATCTTCAATCATATGACCTAGTTTAATCATATAGATCACACCAACAGTTGCTGCTTGATCAAATCTTTCTCCAGTTCCACCATCATACAGGTAAGTATGTCCAAATTCTGGTATTCCACCTTCTTTGGTTAGATCAGTAATTTGATCGATATTGGCACCATCAAAGATTGGTGTAGCATAGGTATTCCCTAATTTTTGTCCTGCCCAACCAAGTACAGTTTCATATATTTGTCCGATATTCATACGTGATGGTACACCAAGTGGATTTAACACGATATCAACAGGAGTTCCATCTTCTAAGAAAGGCATATCCTCCTGACGAACAATTCTGGCAACAATACCTTTATTACCATGTCTTCCTGCCATTTTATCTCCTACTTTTAATTTACGTTTTTTTGCAACGTAGATCTTAGCCAGTTTTAAAATCCCTTTTGGTAGTTCATCACCAATACTTATTGCAAACTTCTTACGACGTAACGAACCCTGCAGATCACTTAATTTGATCTTATAATTATGAATTAGTTGATTGACTAATTCATTTAGATTTTTATCAGTTGTCCAAATACCTTTTGTTAAATGTTCAAAATCCATAACAGAGTTTAACATTTTTAAGGTGAATTTTTTCCCTTTAGGTAATATCTCTTCACCTAAATCATTTTGAACACCCTGAGATGTTTTACCATTTATTAATGTAAATAATTTTTCAACAAGTTGACTTCTTAAATCTTCAAATTTTGAAACAAATTCAGCATCAAAATTAGCAATTTCTTCTTTTTCCTTAATTCGCTTAGCTTTATCCTTAACGATCCTTTGAAATAATTTTTTATCAATTACAACACCTCTTAAAGAAGGTGATGCTTTTAAAGAAGCATCTTTAACGTCACCCGCATTATCACCAAAAATAGCACGTAAAAGTTTCTCTTCAGGAGTAGGATCTGATTCACCTTTTGGAGTAATTTTACCTATTAAAATATCTCCGGGTTTTATTTCGGCACCAATTCTGATCATTCCGTTTTCGTCTAGATCTTTAGTCGCTTCTTCACTAACATTCGGTATATCAGCTGTAAGCTCTTCAGCACCTAATTTTGTATCTCTAACTTCTAATGAATATTCATCAATGTGTATAGATGTAAATATATCCTGACGAACAACTTTTTCAGATATCACAATTGCATCCTCAAAGTTGTATCCTTTCCATGGCATAAATGCCACTTTCATATTTATTCCTAAAGCTAATTCACCATTTTGAGTAGCATATCCTTCACATAAAACCTGACCTTTGGTTACTCTATCACCCTTTTTAACAATAGGATGTAAATTAATCGCTGTTCCCTGATTTGTTTTTCTAAACTTAATCAGCTTATATGATTTGGTATCACCTTCAAAACTAACAATTCGTTCATTTTCAGAACGTTCATATTCAATTTCAATTCTATTTGAATCAACATAGGTTACAACACCTTCTCCTTCAGCATTAATCAAGATACGTGAATCTTTCGCTACCCTTCTTTCTAAACCTGTACCAACAATTGGTGCTTCGGGTTTCATTAAAGGTACTGCCTGCCTCATCATATTAGATCCCATCAAAGCACGGTTTGCATCATCGTGTTCCAAGAAAGGAATCAAAGATGCAGAAATTGATGCAATTTGATTAGGTGAAATATCCATATAATCAATATCATCATTAGGAACAACAGGATAATCAGCTCCCTCACGGGCAACCACTTTTTCGAGAACAATTTTACCTGTGGTATCAAGTTCTAAATTAGATTGTGCGATCTTCATTCCCTCTTCTTCTTCAGCACTTAAATAAATTGGATCTTTTTTAACATCGATCTTACCTTCATTAACTTTGCGGTAAGGAGTTTCAATAAAACCTAAATTATTAACTTTAGCATAAACTGCCAACGAAGATATTAAACCAATATTTGGACCTTCAGGTGTTTCAATCGGACATAAACGACCGTAGTGCGTAAAGTGAACGTCACGTACCTCAAAACCAGCTCTTTCACGTGATAAACCTCCAGGTCCTAAGGCAGATAATCTACGCTTATGTGTAATCTCAGCTAATGGATTTGTTTGATCCATGAATTGAGATAATTGATTGGTTCCAAAAAATGAATTAATTACAGAAGACAATGTTTTGGCATTAATAAGATCAATTGGCGTAAACACCTCATTATCACGTACATTCATACGTTCACGAATGGTTCTTGCCATTCTGGCTAAACCAACACCAAACTGACTTGCTAATTGTTCTCCAACAGTTCTAACACGACGATTTGATAAATGGTCAATATCATCAACTTCAGCTTTAGAATTAACTAAATTGATCAAGTTCTTAACAATTGTGATAATATCAATTTGTGTTAAAACTCTTTGATCTATATCAATATCTAAGCCTAACTTTTTATTCATTCTATAACGTCCAACTTCTCCAAGATTGTAACGTTGGTCAGAGAAAAATAATTTATTGATTACACCTTTAGCAGTTTCATAATCAGGCGGTTCAGCATTTCTTAACTGACGATAAATATGTTCAACTGCTTCTTTTTCAGAGTTAGTTGGATCTTTCTGTAATGTATTATGGATAATTGCATAATCACCAGATTCATTATCAATTTTATGTAATAAAATGGTTTTAGAACCCGAATTAATTATCTCTTCAATATGTTCTTTTTCAAGAACTGTATCTCTATCTAATACAATTTCATTCCGTTCTATTGAAATTACTTCTCCTGTATCCTCATCAACAAAATCTTCAAACCAAGTTTTTAAAACTCTTGCTGCAAGTTTTCTTCCCAAAACTTTTTTAAGGCCACTTTTTGAAACCTTGATCTCTTCTGCAAGATCAAATATTTCGAGAATATCTTTATCTCTTTCATAACCAATTGCTCTAAACAATGTAGTTACGGGTAATTTTTTCTTTCTATCAATATAAGCGAACATCACCTGATTGATATCAGTTGCAAATTCAATCCAAGAACCTTTAAAAGGAATTACTCTTGCTGAATATAATTTTGTGCCATTTGCATGGAATGATTGTCCGAAGAAAACTCCGGGTGACCTGTGTAATTGAGAAACAATAACTCTTTCTGCGCCGTTTATAACAAAGGTTCCACTATGCGTCATATAAGGAATCGTGCCCAAATAAACGTCTTGTACAATAGTTTCGAAATCTTCATGTTCAGGGTCAGTACAGTATAATTTTAATCGAGCTTTAAGCGGAACGCTATAAGTTAACCCTCTTTCAATACATTCTAAAATTGAGTATCTTGGTGGGTCAACGAAATAATCTAAAAATTCTAAAACAAAATTGTTTCTGGTATCTGATATTGGAAAATTATCCATGAAAGTTTTAAATAAACCTTCATTGCTTCTTTCATCCGATTTAGTTTCTAACTGAAAAAAATCTTGAAATGATTTTATTTGAATATCCAAAAAATCAGGATAATCTGTAAACAATTTAGTTGTTGAGAAGTTTATTCTTTGGTTACTTAGTTTCGTTGCCAATGGAGAAAAATTTAAATTAAAAATAAGAACGAATATATATGCAAAATGGTTTAGGTCAATGGAGTTTAACTCTAAAGACCTAAACCTTAAATGTTTAGCGGAGCTTTAAATTATTTAAGCTCAACTTCAGCTCCAGCTTCTTCTAATGAATTTTTAAGACCTTCAGCTTCATCTTTAGAAATACCTTCTTTGATTGGTGCCGGTGCACTATCAACAACTCCTTTTGCTTCTTTAAGACCTAAACCTGTTAATTCTTTAACTAGTTTAACAACTGCAAGTTTAGATTGACCTGCTGCTTTAAGAATTACATCAAATTCAGTTTGCTCTGCTGCTGCCTCATCACCTCCAGCTGCTGGCCCTGCTACAGCAACTGCTGCTGCTGCTGGCTCTATACCATATTCATCTTTTAATATATTTGCCAATTCATTAACTTCTTTTACAGTTAAGTTAACTAATTGTTCTGCGAAATCTTTTAAATCTGCCATTTTCTTTCGTTTTTAAAAATTTTTATTATTTATAGTTTTAGTGTGTGTTTACTCTTTATCTGATAATGTCTTGATTATACCTGACAATTTATTACCACCTGATTGCAATGCTGAAATAACATTCTTAGCTGGTGATTGTAAAATTGTGATAACATCTCCAATCAATTCTTCTTTCGATTTAATGCTAACAAGTACGTCTAATAACTCATCGCCAACATAAATAGATTCTTCAATAAAGGCTCCTTTTAATATTGGTCTTTTAGATTTTTTTCTAAAATCTTTAATAACCTTAGCGGGAGCATTTCCTGTTTCAGATGTCATCAGAGAGGTATTACCTTTTAATGTTAAAGATAATTCTCCAAAATCTTTATCAGATTTTTCCATTGCTTTTTCAAGCAAGGTATTTTTAACAACTGCCAATTTTACGTTAGCTTTAAAACATGCTCTACGTAAGTTTGAAGTACTTTTAGCATCTAAACCTGAAATATCGGCCAGATAGATAACATTACTTTTTGTTAATTTGCCAGTCAACTCTTCTATTACTTGTGCTTTATCTTCTCTTTTCATAATTAGAATATTTAACTGATTAAAATATTTTTGCATCTATTTCAACACTGGGACTCATAGTACTTGACATATATATGCTTTTAATATAAGTTCCTTTAACAGTTGCAGGTTTCAATTTATTGATAGTTTGGATTAATTCATTAGCATTATCTGCAATTTTATCAGCATCAAATGATGCTTTACCTACCACTGCATGAATAATACCTTTTTTATCAACCTTAAAATCAATTTTACCACCTTTAACATCTTTTACTGCTTTTGCAACATCCATAGTTACTGTACCTGTTTTTGGGTTAGGCATTAAACCTCTAGGGCCTAAAATTCTACCTAAAGGACCTAATTTTCCCATAACACTTGGCATTGTAACTATAACATCAACATCAGTCCATCCTTCCTTAATTTTTTGAAGGTACTCGTCTAATCCTACGTAATCTGCACCGGCTTCTTTTGCATCAGCTTCTTTATCTGGTGTAACCAATGCTAAGACTTTAACGTCTTTACCTGTACCGTGAGGTAAGGTAACAACACCTCTTACCATTTGATTAGCTTTACGCGGATCAACACCTAAACGCACTGCAATATCAATAGTTGCATCAAATTTTACGTTGGTGATCTCTTTAATTAAAGTAGAGGCATCTATTAATGTATAAGCAACATTAGCATCAACTTTAGCTTTAGCTTCTTTCTGTTTTTTTGTCAATTTTGCCATCTTATACTTTTTTAACAGGAGCTTTTCCTTTTATTTTAATACCCATAGAACGTGCGGTTCCGGCAATCATTATCATAGCAGATTCAACTTGAAATGCATTTAAATCTACCATTTTATCTTCAGCAATCTTTCTAACCTGATCCCAAGTAACTGTTGCCACTTTTTTACGATTAGGTTCTCCAGATCCTTTTTTTAATTTTGCCGCTTCTAACAATTGAACTGCCGCAGGAGGAGTTTTAACTGCAAAGTCGAATGATTTATCTTTGTAAACATTAATTACAACAGGTAAAACTTTTCCGGCTTTATCTTGAGTTCTTGCATTAAATTGCTTGCAAAACTCCATGATGTTCACTCCAGCAGCACCCAATGCAGGCCCAACAGGTGGTGAAGGATTTGCTGCACCTCCACGTACTTGTAACTTAACTACCTTACTAACTTCTTTTGCCATTTTTAAATCTTATTAACGATAAACAATTTGGAAGCTTAGTTTATCTTTTATTTAGTGTAACAGTTATGATATTCTTTCAACTTGCATATAGTTTAATTCTAATGGTGTTTTACGACCAAAGATCTTAACCATAACTTCAAGTTTTCTTTTTTCTTCATTAATTTTTTCAATAACACCATCAAATCCATTAAAAGGTCCGTCAATAACTTTAACAGTTTCTCCTTTAATAAATGGAATAGCAACATTTTCATTTTGTAATGCTAACTCATCAACTGTACCTAGCATTCTATTCACTTCTGATTTCCTTAGAGGAACTGGATCACCTCCTTTGGTTTCACCTAAAAAACCAATTACGCCAGTAACTGATTTGATAATGTGAGGAACTTCTCCACTCAAATTTGCTTCAACCATTATATAACCAGGAAAATATACTTTTTCTTTATGGTATTTTTTTCCATTGCGAATTTGAATAACTTTTTCAGTAGGAACCAAAACTTGTTTTACATAATCTGATAAACCCAATCGAGAAATTTCATTTTCGATATAGGTTTTAATTTTATTTTCCTGACCTCCAATTGCCCTAACGGCATACCATTTCATTACTGTATCAGACATATTTAATTATGTTTTAGTTGAAAAGATTAAAATATTGATCTAATACCTTTTGGAAAAATTTATCAACAAGGAACACTGCTACTGCAAAAATCACGGTAAAAATAGCTACAACAACAGTTGTTTGTTGTGCTTCTGACCATGACATCCATGTCACATTTGTTTTTAGCTCTTTAAATGAATCTTTTATATAATCTACCATACCCTTAAGTTATTTATGCACGGGTGGAGAGGCTCGAACTCCCGACACCTGGTTTTGGAGACCAGTGCTCTACCAACTGAGCTACACCCGTTTATTATTTTAATACTCCATTAATTTTTCGGGTTTAACTTCCTTACAAATCATATTTACTTTTAAACTGATTTAAAAATAATTGATGGAATATTTTGGTGTTTTACTTTTAGTAAGCTCCTTAATAAAAAAATTAAGAATCTTTAAAAAAATGCTTTTTAGTTTATGTCAATAAAGGTATCCGTCAAAAAAGACGGACACCTTTTATTATACATAAAATATTTTCAACATTTTTTAGTCTAAAATCTCAGTTACCTGACCAGCTCCTACTGTTCTACCACCCTCACGGATTGCAAAACGTAAACCAATGTTCAAGGCAATTGCTTGATGTAAATCAACTTTGATCGTTAAATTATCACCCGGCATTACCATTTCAACACCTTCTGGTAAATTAATTGTACCAGTAACGTCTGTAGTTCTTACATAGAACTGTGGACGGTAATTTTTATGGAATGGAGTATGACGACCACCTTCTTCTTTTTTCAAGATATAAACCTCTGCTTTAAATTTTGCATGAGGAGTAATTGAGCCCGGTTTACAAATAACCATACCTCTTTTGATTTCATCTTTATCTATCCCTCTCAATAATATTCCAACGTTATCACCAGCTTCACCTCTATCTAAAATTTTACGGAACATTTCAACACCTGTTACAGTTGATGTCAATTTTTCTGCACCCATACCTATAATCTCTACAGAATCACCGGTATTAGCAACACCCATTTCAATACGACCAGTAGCTACAGTACCACGACCAGTAATCGAGAATACATCTTCAACAGGCATTAAAAAATCTTTATCAACATCTCTTTTAGGTAACTCAATCCATGCATCAACAGCATCCATCAATTCCATTATCGTTTCTTCCCATTTTGCTTCACCATTTAAAGCACCTAAAGCAGAACCTTGAATTACTGGTGAATTATCTCCATCATATTCGTAGAAAGACAATAATTCTCTTATTTCCATTTCTACTAATTCTAATAATTCTTCATCATCTACCATATCTACCTTATTCATATACACAACCATTCTAGGAATACCAACCTGGCGACCTAATAAGATGTGTTCACGAGTTTGAGGCATTGGTCCGTCAGTCGCAGCAACCACTAAAATTGCACCGTCCATTTGAGCAGCACCAGTTACCATGTTCTTTACATAATCCGCGTGACCTGGACAGTCAACGTGAGCATAGTGACGATTTTCAGTTGCATACTCAACGTGAGCAGTATTAATAGTAATACCTCTTTCTTTTTCCTCAGGAGCATTATCGATTTGGTCAAAACCTTTAACTTCAGAAAGACCTTTTTTAGCTAATACTGTTGTAATTGCAGCTGTTAAAGTAGTTTTACCGTGGTCAACATGCCCAATAGTACCGATGTTTAAATGCGGCTTGGAGCGATCAAATTTTTCTTTTGCCATGATTGTTAAATTTTATCTTAGTTATTTAATAGTGTTTAATTTATTTGAAATTTTCTTAATTGTATTTAGAAATGAAATAAATTATTTTTAATTTCGTTCTTTTATACAAATCAATCTAATTTCAATTGTCTTTTTATTTGATTTGTCAATTGTTTTAATCTAAATACAACAAGAGCCAATGACGGGATTTGAACCCGTGACCTCTTCCTTACCAAGGAAACGCTCTACCCCTGAGCTACACCGGCTTTTGCTTAATTGGATCAAACCGGACTCCTCATTTTTTACTTTTGCACCCATGTACAAAATTACCTGGGACAGGTTTTACTCTTACAACTTAATCTTTCTATCATATTTTCATCATAATATGTTGTAAAAAATGAGCGGGAGACCGGGCTCGAACCGGCGACAATCAGCTTGGAAGGCTGAAGCTCTACCAACTGAGCTACTCCCGCATTGTTTTGAAATATATAAAATATATTGTGGGGAGAGAAGGATTCGAACCTTCGAAGGTTGCCCAACAGAGTTACAGTCTGTCCTCGTTGACCGCTTGAGTATCTCCCCAATATATTTATTTTTTTTCAAAGAACGAGCCGATAGAGGGACTCGAACCCACGACCTGCTGATTACAAATCAGCTGCTCTAGCCAGCTGAGCTACATCGGCTTTTGAATTATTGTTTTAATAATTAAGAATATAAGGAATTATTTACCTTTATCGCATAAAAAAACAAACCGTTTTTTTCTAACGGTTTGCAAATGTAAATAGTTTTATTTTTTCTACAAAACTTTTTCTATATATATTTTAAAAAATTATGCTTTTTGCTTTTCTTTTCTTTTTAATAACTGCCTTTTTAATGAATCTACTGCTGTACTTATCCCTTCTTCAAATGTTTTACTGTGTTTTTTAACTACCACATCATTTCCTGGTATCATTATTCTTAGATCAGAAATCTTATTTTCTTTTTCTTTTGTTTTCTGAACCTTTAAAAAAACTTCTGCACCTAAGATATTGTCATTAAACTTCTCTAAACTCTCAACTTTCTTTTCTACAAAATTCATCAAGTCTTTGTCAATATTAAAATTGACTGATTGAACAGATACTTTCATATTTATTGGTTGTTTTTATTGCTCCTTGGGTGAGCTCGGTTATACATTTGTTTTATTGTTTTTAAGCTATTATGTGTATAAACTTGTGTTGAAGCTAAGCTCGAATGCCCAAGTAATTCCTTCACCGAGTTTAGATCAGCACCTTCATTTAATAAATGTGTTGCAAAAGAATGCCTGATCATATGTGGGCTTTTTTTAACCTTTGATGACACTTTACTAAAATACTCATTTATTACTCTATAAACAAGTGTTGGATACAATTTTTTTCCTTTCTTTGTGATAAATAAATTATCAACTTCCGTTTTTAATTTACTTCTCAATAATAGATATTCCTGAACCGTAACGTTTATAGAATTTAACAACGGAATATACCTTTCTTTATTTCTTTTACCTAACACTTTAACAATCCCTTTTGAAATATCAATGTCTGATATTTTTAAATCGATCAATTCTGCTCTTCTCATGCCTGTTGAATAAAATAATTCAACCATTAGCTTATTTCTTACAGTTTCAAAATCTTTATTGTTTTGAAATTTTTTAATTACTTCATTAATTTCATCCGTTGTAAAAGGAATATTAACTTCTTTTGCAACTTTTAACGCTTTGTGTTTTTGTAATGGATTATATTTTATTTGCTTGGTTTTTAATAAAAAATTATAAAACGATTTTAAAGAACTTATTTTACGGTTTATTGAACGATTTGAGATATTTGAGTTAACCATACTAACTATCCAGCTCCGTATATAGGTATAGGATATATTCTCAATATCCTTTTGGTCAAAATGTTCAACACAGAAATTTTGAAAAATCTCAATATCATTTCTATAAGCAACAAGCGTGTGAGAAGAGTATTTTTTCTCGTGTTCCAAGTATGCGATAAAAGCAGAAATACTCAAATTATTTTACTTTAAAACTGTAGATAAATCTGAAAAATATTATTTACTACTAAACATATCCCTCCTAACAAATCTACAAAAAATATATCAAATCAAGATTGTGTAAAATAAAAAATCCGTTAGTTCTACACCAACGGATCTTAATATTTAATCAAATTACCAGTTTAACCTTTTTCTTCGTTGGTTCTAATATTTTGAATATATTTTGCTTTAAGCAATTGCTGTCTTTTAGTAACAGAAGGCTTGTTAAATTGTTTGCGCTCACGAAGCTGTTTCATTGTCTTTGTGCGGTCAAACTTCCTTTTAAAACGTTTTAACGCTCTATCTATATTTTCTCCATCCTTTACAGGTATAATTAACATAAAGAGGCACCTCCTTTCATAAATTCTTTTTTAAGTTATTAATTTCGGGATGCAAATATACAAAGAAAACCATTATATAATATTTTTATTTCAGTTATTTTTAAATAGTCTATATTTGACTCATGAGGCTGTTATTTAGATTATTTTTATACTTATTCCTTTTTATAATCATATTCGTTGTAGGATTCTATTTTTGGGCTTCTTCTCCAAACTTTCCAAAATCTGATTATGCCCAAGTTAAGGTAAATCAATTTACACCTCTAATTACTAATGACTCTATTTATAGTATTATTACATACAATATTGGTTATTTAAGTGGAATGACAAATAATCTTCCAATAAAAAACTCCAAATCTTTTTATGATGACAATCTTAAACTTGTAAAGTCACAATACAAAAAATTAAATGCTGATATACTTACTTTTCAAGAAATTGATTTTGCCTCAAAACGATCTTATGATGTTAACCAACAAGATGAAATTGCAACTTTAGGTTATAATCATGTTGCACAAGCTATAAATTGGGATAAAAAATATTTGCCTTTTCCTGAATTTCCAATATCCATGCATTATGGTAAAATTTTATCAGGGCAATCTGTTTTAAGTAAATTTAAAATAATAGATCAAGAAAGAATTGAATTAGAAAGGAATACAACCAATCCATTTTATTACGATAGATTTTATATCGATAGATTGGCACAAATTGTAAAAATTCAAATCAAAAATAAAATAGTAATTATTATTAATGTACATTTGGAAGCTTATCATTCTGAAACAAGATTGAAGCAAACTAAAAAGATCATTGAAATATTTAATCAATACAATAAAGAATTTCCTACTCTTTTGATAGGTGATTTTAACAGCGATATTAAAAATGAAAATGCAAGTATTAACTTACTATTAAACATTCCAAAAACAGGAAATGCAGTTTTTGATAAAAAATATCCAAAAACATTTGATTCAGAAAAACCAACAGAAAGATTAGATTATATCTTTTATAATACTGATTTTATAGAATTTATTGATGGAAGAGTGCTTACTGAATTTAATCAAGCCTCTGATCATTTACCCTTATTAATGAAATTTAAATTTAAAAAACATGGAAGAATTACAAACTCAAAAATTAAAACCCCTTAGCGTACAAGAATGGGCTTTAACAATTTTTATCTCCGGCTTACCAATAGTTGGCCTTATCATGCTATTGATCTGGGCTTTTAGTGATGACACAAATATCCATAAAAAAAATTGGGCTAAAGGAAGCCTTTTAATTATGATTATATTTATTGCTTTATTTTTTGTTTTTATATTCATTTTTGGAGGAATGGCATTAATTTCAAATATGTTTAATAACTAAGCTGCTAAAACAGATCATCAAAGATTTCATTTAATGAACTCAAATGAGTTCATTAAATCTTTGGTGATTTTTTAATCCCGGAATCTTTTTTAATATTCTTAGTTTTTGTTTATGCGATTACAACCATTGGTAAACCAGGAAAAATATCAACTAAATTTTTTAAAAAATTTTGTGTTTTAAATAGGGTCTTTACAAATTATTATTTCATCTAAATTAACAGCTGTTTTATTAAAAAATGTATAACTCTCTATAGGTAGACCTCCGGCAGTAAAAATCCTTGCCAATCTAAGAGATTTTTCTTCTATTGTGAATATCCAAGTCTCAAAATCATCTTCTTCAAGGATTATTTTAAGCACCAAACTATCTTTAGAATTTTCAAGAATTTGAAACTGAACTGTAGAAATATCCAAATAACAAAAACAATCTTCCTCCAGATAATTTACCCAAATTTCAATAGGTAAATCATAATTATCATTTAATTTATAGTATAAAAGACTATATTCAACACCATTTTCAAAATGAATATGTTTCCATTTTATTTCTGCATTACATTCTAAAAAAGTTGTACACAAAGTTTCTATTTCGTCATTATTATCTAAATTACAATTGGCAAAAGAAAACGTGACTATAAGTAAAATGAAGAGGTAATAACAGCTGTTTTTATTGAACAAAAGTTTCATGATACAAACATTTAATGATAAGCATAAAGTTTATAGCATTAATATTTAACAAACAATGACGCTCATCAATAAAAAGAATGATTCTCGTCAACTTTTATCCAAATTTATTATAAAAATCAATTTTTCTTTTTGCTAAATATCCTTTTAAAGAATGAATCTTTATTTTTCTTTTTAGCTTTCCGTGAAGCTTTTTTAGAGGCTTTTTCTACAGTTGTTCTGTTCTTTTTAAAAATGCCTTCAAAGAACTTTTCGAAATCAGAATCTTCTTTATAATCTTCACAAAATAAGGCATCTGTAAGATCATCGGGCAAGGTTGGAAATACTTTTGAATATTTTCTTTTTAGTTTTGAGTTTTTTTGAACTTTTTGGAGTGTTTTCGCAACCAATGGTAAAGCCAGAGTACTACCTGATCCATTTGTGCCCGAACTAAAATGAACACTTGGCAAAGATGCCCCAACCCTGGTCACCAATAATAATTTTGGATTGTAGGCTATAAACCAGGCATCAGCATAATCTTGAGAAGTCCCGGTTTTACCTGCCAGAGGTAGAGTAACTCCGTAAATATTATGCATTGATTTTCCGGTTCCTTCAATGATTGCTTTTTGTAAAACAGCATTCATTAATTGTGTGGTTTGTTTGTTTAAAACTTCATTTTCAGGCTGAACATATTCATTTTGATATAATACTTTACCATTTGCTGTTTTAATTGAAGTTATCAACTGTGGTGTGATACTTTTACCGCCATTTGCAAAAATAGCATAAGCTATTGCCAATTCATAAATACTGGCACTAGCAGTTCCCAAAGCTATTGATGGTTTATTTACTAATTCCTGACTAAAACCCAAATTCTCCCATGTGTTTTCAAGATCTTTAAAAGGTGTTTGTAGAAATAGATTTACCGTTGGAATATTCATTGATTTGGCTAAAGCTGCAGCAACCGAATATTTTCCACCTGTTGATTTATTGTAATTTTGAGGTGTCCAGTTATCAAAATCCGTTAATACTATTGAGTCATTTTCTAAATACTGACAAGGCATTACACCATTTTCAAAAGCTGTAGCGTACAAAATGGGTTTAAAAGTAGATGCCACCTGACGCTGGGCAAAGATCTGATCGTAGGGCTGCGTACGAAAATCAATTCCTCCCACCCATATTTTAACACTTCCGGTTTCTGGATCAATCGCTAAATACCCTGCATGTAACATTGTAAGTTCATTCTTAATACTATCTCTTATCGATATTGAATCAGTATGAAAACCTTCCCAGGAAAATATTTCACGGTTTTTTTTGATGTCTGCTTCATTTGTTAGCTTTAGTTTTTCAAGCTTGCTAACCACTAATTGTTCTAATTCCTTCTTATAAACACCCCTTTTATACTGATTCCTCAAGCGCTTTTGCATTTTCTTTAAATGACTTTTATAAGCCGTTAAAGCATAGTTTTGCATGGTAAAATTTAAAGATGTAGTAATTATTAAACCGCTTTTGCGAATATTATAAATTGTATCTAATCTTTTGTTAATCGTTTTTAAAATTTCGTTTACTTCTTTTTTAACCTGTACCAAAAAGTAGTTAGCAGGTCCTTCAGATTCCAAATTGGCATAATCAAGTTTTAAAGGTGTTTTTTTGATAGAATCAGAAACATGCTCACTCAAATAATTGTATTTTTCCATCTGATCCAAAACAATATTTCTTCGTCGTAGAGCATGATCAGGATATAATCTCGGATTATAATAAGTATTTGCTTTTAACAATCCCACTAAAACCGCAGCTTCCTCAATCTCAAGATCTTTGGTGCTTTTATTAAAAAAACGTCTTGAGGCAGCTTCAATTCCCTTAACATTTTCTCCAAAAGGAACAGTATTTAGATATAGGGTTAAAATATCATTTTTGCTGTAAATACGCTCCAGCCGATTGGCTAATATTATTTCTTTGGTTTTATTAATTGGCATACTTAACGGGCCAAATTTACTACGTCCAAACATGTTTTTTGCCAGTTGCTGTGTAATAGTGCTTCCACCACCTGAGCTTTTTTTCTGCAATAGAATTGTTTTGAATAACACTCTTATTAAACTGCGGGAATCAACGCCTTCATGTTCAAAATATCGAGCATCTTCGGTGGCAATCAAAGCATTTATCAAGTGTTTAGGTAACTGATCATAAGAAATATTTGTCCGGTTTTCTGCAAAAATTTTACCAATGATCTCTCCCTCCTCTGCTAAAACCAAAGAAGCAGTTTCATTTTTAAAATTCTTTAACTCATTAACAGAGTACAGATGCCCAAAAACATCATAGTAAATTGCTGCAAAAAGTAATCCTAACAAGAAAATCAGGAGAACAAAAAGTTTCCATACTATTTTAAAAAGTCTTTTCAATATTGAGAAATAATAATAACATTTAAACCATGAAAAATACTTGAGGAGAATATAAAAAAGAACCCTTAAAAGAGTTCTTTTAATTATATGCAATTATAACAAAATTATTTACTTTTTTCTAACTGACGTTGAATTTTTTTGATAGCATTTTCAATTGATTTCTCAGGTTCAATTACATTGTAATCTCCCCAAAATTCAGGATCAGAAAAACCGGAAGCTTTATCAGATAAAATAACATTTGATCTTAATCTTTCTTTATTCTTCAATTTAATATTCTCTGTATTTACCTCCCAATCAGTTACAGCCATTTCAATGGTTATATAATACATTGAGTTAAATAATTTTTTATCCCAATCAATTTTAAATGCCAATTCAACCCGGCTATAACCATAATACCATTTCCCGTCTTTTTCACGAAAATCAACCTGATAATTTGCAACAGTTGGTTCTACTTTAGCTTTATATGGCTTTTTCTTAACAAAATATTTACTCGCACTTTCTTTACTTTCCAGATTTAAACTTATAACCGCTTTACTCAAAGCATAAGATTGTGCATCGATATATAATTTTCCATAAAATAAAGGGTACGGAATCCCTGCATACTGTCTAAAATTCAATACATAAGTAGGCCGGTTATTAATTATGATAGTTTTATCAAATGTAAATTTATAATTGTTAAAAATGTCCTCATTAAAAATGATTTTTTTGTTTTTAGCAATATCAAAATTCAATGCGTTATATGGTCCGCCCTGAAGTTTGATCAAAAGTGTATCGAGTCTTCTATAATCAGAGCTTTTTCTTGTCTGATTAAGTTTTATATAATCATTTGATACAGATTGATAGGGCTGCTTGTATATTTTAACAACTGCTTCTGATAAAGAAGCGTATTTCTTTCTCTTTTTAATTGATTCACGATAAAAAGCAGTCATTAAAACTGGATCTTCAAAATAATTATTTCGCATATTATCAATTACTTTATTTATTAAAAACTTTGGATCTTTAGCTGTTACACTTACCTCTGAAAGTTTTTCAACAGATTCATCGAGTGCAATCACATTTTTTTTATTTGAAAAATCAACTAATGGAATGACTTTATTATAATAACCCAAATAAGTTATTGTAACATTTTTATCCATTTCACTTTTAGGGACTTTCAATAAAAACTCACCATCAGAATTAGAAATTGTGGAAATATTGGTTTCACTAACTGAAATATTTGCAAACTCTAATGGTTTTTTTGTTTTGCTGTTTTTAACTACTCCACTAAATTGAACAAATTCAGCGATGTCAGTTTGTTGAGCATTTGATAATGGAACTGTGTGTAAATATCCTATTACAATAAACCAAAATATGGCAACAGAAAAATATTTTTTACTGTTTTTGTGTCGTTTAGTTTTCATGTTATTCAAGAAATTAAATGAGTGATTTATTTGATTTTTTTACAATCACAAGATAGTGATTTACAAAAAAATAAAAAAGATATTTAACATTACATTTTAAACGTTTAAAGTGCTTTTTCATGCGTATTGAAATGACCCATAAAAATTTAATCAATTTTATAGATAATCGGATTAAAAGCTTTTGAAGCGATTATAACTTTGTCTCCAATATTCAATTTTTTAGATTCATCGGCATCAGCTACAACTTTAATAATTTCTTTACCTATTAAAACGGTAATGATAAATATAAAATCTTGATTAACCATTGCCAGAATTTCACCGTGAAGTTGAAATTTTCCACTTACTTTATTATGTGTTAAAACCTTTGTTGGCAATCCTTGTTTGATTATTTTACCATGATCTAACTCAATCAGATAATCTGACATTTTAATAATTTCAGAAATATCATGACTGATCAATATTGTTGTTAAATTAAACTCTCTATGTACTTGTAAAATATACTGTTGTAATTTATTGCGAATTTCAAAGTCTAATGCAGATAATGGTTCGTCTAACATTAATATTTCTGGCTTTTGCACCAATGCTCTTGCTAAAGCCACGCGTTGCTTTTGTCCACCCGAAAGTGTGTCAGGTTTACGAAATTGTAAATCACCTAAGTCAACTATTTCAACTAGTTCTTTAACAAAACCATCATCTTTATTTTTTCCAAGGGCAAAATTTAGATTTTCCAAAACTGTCATATTAGGAAACAAAGCATATTCCTGAAATACAAAACCAATTTTTCTTTTTTGAGGTGGGACATTTATTTTTTTTTCGGTATCTAACCAAAAGATGTCATTTACTATTATCTTTCCCTGATCTGGATTCAGTAAACCAGCTAAAATTCTGAAAATTGTTGTTTTTCCCGCTCCTGATTTTCCATATAAAGTAACTAGCTGCCCTTTCTGAATTTCAAATACAACATCCAATTGCATGTCCCCAGACGCAGATTTTAACCTTTTTTGTAATAATACCGAAATCATTGCCAAAATCTTTTTAAATACCCACCATTAACTAAATAAACAAACAATAAGATCATAAAAGTAATCCCAAATAAAATAAGAGAGTACATATTGGCCACATCATAATTTAAAGTTTCTACTTCATCATAAATAGCTATTGATGCTACTTTTGTTTTTCCGGAAATATTTCCCCCAATCATTAAAACCACACCAAATTCTCCAATAGTATGTGCAAATGCTAAAATTATACCTGTTAATAAAGATGGGCGAATATTGGGTAATAAGACCTTAAAAAGTGTTGTGAATTTTGATTTCCCCATTACGTATGCAGCATCTTTAAGAGAAGTGGATAGGTTATTGAAACCTGATTGTATGGGATGCACCATAAAAGGTAAACTGTAAAATATTGATGCCAACACCAATCCTTCAAATGAAAAAACAAAACGTAAACCAAACCACTCGTCTAACCAATTTCCAAAAGCATTTGACGGACTAAAAGCAATTAACATATAAAAACCTAAAACTGTTGGTGGTAAAACCAAAGGCATACTAACCAAAGTTTCTATAACAGGTTTTATCCTTGATTTGGTGTACGCCAACCAATATGCCAAAGGAATTGAAATTACCAACAACAATAATGTTGTGATAAGTGCTAATTTAAATGTTAAGATTAAAGGAGACCAATCCATTATTCAGATAGCATTAATTCATTGGTTTTTATCATTGCAGTAACCATTTTTCCTAACTGCAAATCTAATTGATTTACCGCATTTGTAGTGATGATCGAAGTAATATTTCCAACAGATGTTTTTATGACCAATTTACTCAGTAATTTATCAGACTCAATTGATATAATCTCTCCATAGAATTTATTTTGCAAACTTATTGAGCAGTTAATTGCATTGGCAATGATCACTTCATTTTCTTTAAAAATAACCTTAACGGAATGGTTTGGTCTTAAATAAGATGATGTTTGAGGTGTATCAATTACAATAGTTGTTAGCTTAATTTCTCCTGCTTTTAGTTTTACCAAAGACAATTCGCCATTCACATTAACCGACACTATTTTACCTTGAATTATATTCATTTAATCATTTACTGAATAGCCAAAATTATTTAAAATTTCTTTACCTTTTGAAGAAATTAAAAATTCATTGAATTTTTTTGCTTTATGTAGTAGCTCTTTTCTGTTGATCAGGATCACTATTCCCTGTGCAATGGGCGAATATAGATCAGGATCAATATCTATCCAATTATTATTGTCTTTAATTTTAGGTGCCATTACAACCGATTTTGCAGTAAACCCGATCTCAGCAACTCCTGAAGCAATAAATTGATTGGTTTGTGATACACTTTCTCCAAAAACTAATTTATTTTCAATTTTATGGTAGATATCTTTATTGATCAAAACCTCTTTTGCAGAAAAACCATAAGGTGCCGTTTTGGGATTTGCCAAAGCAATATTCTTTATGTGTTTATCTTCTAAAATCTCAAACGAAAGTTTAATATCCTTTCTCATAGTCCACATAACCAATTTACCATAAGCATAAATTTCTGGTTGTTTTAAAGTAAATCCCGATTTATACAATTCGTTTGGGTATTTCATATTTGCAGAAACAAAAATATCATAGGGGGCTCCTTCTTTAATTAGTGCAGTTAATTTTCCTGAAGAGCTGATCACCATTTCACAGGCAATCTCAGTTTCCTTTTCAAAGGTTTGAATAATCTCTTTCATAGCAAACTGCATATTGGCCGCTGTTGCAATGGTTAATTTTGGTTGTTCATCTTTTTTACAGGACAAAAAGAAAAAAATTAAAGAAAAAAAGATGAAGAATTTTTTAAAATAATTCATACAAAAACTTTGCTGATAATATTAATACAAGGATAAATTTCTGACTTAATCTTCAGGTGATAAATATTTATAAACCAATCCGGCTAAAATTGCACCTAAAATTGGAGCTACCCAAAACAACCATAACTGATCCATTGCCCATCCGCCAACAAAAAATGCCTGACTTGTACTACGCGCCGGATTAACTGAAGTATTGGTTACGGGAATACTAATCAAATGAATAAGGGTTAACGCTAATCCTATTGCGATTCCAGCAAAACCAACAGGTGCTTTTGAATGTGTTGCACCCAAAATAACGATCAAAAACATAAAGGTCATTACAATCTCTGTCAATAAAGCTGCGAACATTCCATAACCTCCGGGAGAGTTTTCTCCATAACCATTGGCAGCGAAACCTCCTAATTCAAATCCTTCCTGACCCGTAGCAATAAAATATAAAATTGCTGCTCCTGCAATTCCACCTAAAACCTGAGAACCGATATATGGTAACAGATCTTTTTTATCAAAACGACCTCCAACCCACAAACCAACAGAAACTGCCGGATTAAAATGAGCACCGGAAATATGCCCTAAAGCATAAACCATAGTCAAAACAGTTAAACCAAAAGCAAAAGCAACACCAACGAAGCCAATACCCAAATCAGGAAATGATGCTGCAAAAACAGCGCTTCCACAACCGCCTAATACTAACCAAAGTGTACCGATAAATTCTGCAACTAATTTTTTCATTTTTATTTTTTTATATTAATATTAAACCTTTTTGTTTGATGATATTATCTTGATTAAGATCATGAAAAAAAAATCGATCCATTTCATAACTAAAGAATTAAGAAACACTTAAGTTGAAAAACTAAAACAGACACCTTCTCAAAAATACAACTAATTTGCTTAATTATCAGGGATTTGATATTTAATAACCTGAGTTTGACTATTTGGTTCTTGCACGACTAATAAAGTACTTTTCAAATTTTTTATCATTTTCTAGAATCTTATAAAACTCAACTATAAATTTTTTAGCCTCAAAGAATTGATTTGGATCATAGAAGAATTCTTTTAAATTATCAATTGTAATAAATATTTGAGTTTTATAACCAATATATTCATCTCTCACTTCTTGTAGAAGTAACTCATCTCTTTTATAGCCTTTGTATAATCGTTGTGTAACCTCAGTAATTGATAGTGGTATATTTTGAATATTTGAAACAACCGCATAACTTGAATTTACAAGACCTGACATGTCAAAATCATATGGAATACTAATAAATTTATTATCGGTAAATAATAACTTTTCATTATGTTGGTATTTTAATGAGAAATCAGTGTTTCCAATTAAATATTGAAAAAATGAAATTTGTATGGCTGTAATAGTATCCAGATTCATGGGGTGGATCGCTTTATCAAACTCCTTACCATTAAAACGTTCAGCAACCTTATCAATATCTTCAATTAAGATTCCTTTTAACTCATGCTTCCTTTTCCGCTTACCCTTTTCTTCAATAAAATCAATATTTGCTAATCGTGTTTTGAAATGATAAGGTGAGATAATTTCGTACAATTTGTAGGCCATATATTCCTTTACAATATAATCATCATTATATTTTTCTATCAAACATGGAAGAACAATTTTTAACTTTTTGTTTCCTTCGAATAAAGTTCCTTTTGTTGTCGATTTCTTCAATTTCAATTTTAGGGGAACAAAATAACAGTTTTCTCGTCTATAACTTCCTCGAGCCCTAAGTTTAATCCTTATGGAATCCCATTCTACAGTTCCGTTTTCGTAAAATAGTGTTGATTTAATATATATACTGTCATTAGTGTTCTTTTTTATGTTTTTAATAGAGAATTTTAGTTGAATTGAAAGCGGAAGCTGGTTTTGAAAAAGAGGAGTTATTTCTGCTAATTTTTTTTCACCAACATTGTTTTGGGAATAAGATAAATTAACAAAAATCACTTGAAGTGAAAGAAAAATAAATAACATTTGTCTTTCCATATCATGGCATTTATTTGTAATAAAATTAATGAATTATTTTAAATTAGATCAATCTATTGCCATCAAAACTTCAAATAGTTTTAATCAAGATTAATAAACTTAAAAATTATATTTATTAACCCTTCTTTTAACGGGAGGTCAGGCTGACTATAAGTTTGAATATTTTTTTGTCTATCAATTTCAACTTCTTTCAAAATATGATTCATCCCTTCAATTATTTTTAACTCAGCTTTTGAATTTGCTTTCTTCAATAATTCTGCTTCATCAACATTTACCTGAATGTCTGTAGTACCCTGAATAATCAAAATTGGTATTTTCAATTTTGCAATTTCTATTTGCGGATCGTATTTAAACCATGAAATTATATACGGTTGTACACTTGGTCGAAATAAAGCATTTAACATTTGAGGAACCTCAGCAATCGTATCACCTTTTTCCAATTGATCAATAATTGGTAGCGCAGCATCTAAAACAACTGGAGGTTGACCTGCTAATTGTGTTCTTAAAATATCTGCTGCCGGTCTCCCAACCCCTGCAATTGAAATAAATTTATCAACATTGGTTTGTTGTAAAGCAATCATTCCAATTAATGATCCTTCACTATGTCCGATAACCACCACTTGATTAAACCTCTTATCTTTTTTTAATAATTCTACCCAATGCTTGGCATCATCAATATAATTTTCAAAACGCAAATCGCTTTCTTGCAAACCGGCATCTTTACTCTTAGCAATTCCTCGTTTATCATATCGTAAAGTTGCTATACCATTTTCTGATAGACCCGTGGCTATCATTTTCAAGGAATTATTCTTCATATAGGGATTATTACCATCCCTGTCAGTTGGTCCTGAACCGGCAATGATCAAAGCTACTGGTACATTATTTTCTTTTTCGGGGAACAAAAGTGTACCTTCAATATTTCCTGTTTTGGTAGTTAGCGTAATGTTTTCTTCTTTTTGAGCATAAAGATGCATACTGAAAAATATAAAAACTAAAAAAACTATTATTTTATTTCCCATGATCTTTCTAAGTATTTGAATGAAAAATAAAAGTAAAGGATTTTACTATAAAAACAAGAACTAAACACATAAAAAACATCTAAAGATATCATAATTTCAGGCATTTTTTTTGTAATTTGTAGTTTTTGAAACTTTCATACAATGATACAATCTTATAAACAAAATCCTCAGTTACAAAAAAACTATGATACCATTATCATCGGATCAGGTATGGGCGGATTAACAACCGCTGCTTTATTAGCAAAAGAAGGTCAAAAAGTGCTTGTTTTAGAGCGTCATTACACCCCGGGAGGATTTACACATGTTTTTAAACGTAAAGATTACGAATGGGATGTTGGTATACATTATATCGGTCAAATGCAAAACCCTAAAAGTTTATTGAAACAACTTTTTGATTATATTACTGACAAACAACTGCATTGGGAAGATATAGGAGAAGTTTATGATAAAATTATTATTGGCAATAGATCTTATGATCTTGTTAAGGGAGTCAAAAACTTCAAAGCTAAAATGAAATCATATTTTCCTGATGAAGAAGCCGCAATTGATAAATATATCAATACTATTTATGCTGCCTCTAAAACAATAAGAAATTTTCAAATTGACAAAGTGATACCACCTATAGCAAGTAACTTAATTGGTAGTTTTTTGAGAAATCCACTTTATAAATATTCTGATAAAACTACCTATGAAGTATTGAGTTCTATTACAAAAAATGAAGAATTGATCAAAGTTTTAACAGGTCAATACGGCGACTTCGGATTACCCCCTAAAAAAAGTAGTTTTTTAATGCATGCACTTCTGGTTAGCCATTATTTTAACGGTGGCAGTTTTCCTATAGGCGGATCATCACAAATTGTAAAGACCCTAGAACCATTAATTGCTAAATCGGATGGTACCATTATCATCAATGCTGAAGTTGATAATGTTATCATAAAAAAAAATACTGCCATAGGTGTAAAAATGACAGATGGTAAAACATTCTATGCAAAAAATATTGTTAGCAATACCGGTGTAATGCATACTTTTAATAAACTTTTACCCCAGGAAACCATTCATAAATATAAATTGAAAGAGAAACTTCAAAAAGTAGATCATTCAGTTTCGCATGTAGGTTTATATATTGGATTAAAAGGAACTACAGAAGAGCTTCAACTCCCAAAAAGTAATTATTGGATCTATCCTGACGACTGTGATCATGATACTTGCGTGGAAAGATATTTAAATGATATCAATAAACCTTTTCCTCTGATATTCATCTCATTTCCATCAGCAAAAGATCCCGACTGGCAGAATAGATATCCCGGACGGAGTACAATTGATATCGTTACTTTAGCACCCTATGATATGTTTAAAAAATGGGAAAGCACAAAATGGATGAAAAGAGGTCTTGATTATGAAGCTATTAAAGAAAATATATCTCAACGATTGCTCAATGAGCTTTACAAAAAATTACCACAAGTAAAAGGCAAAGTAGATTATTATGAATTGTCAACACCTCTTTCTACACAAAATTTTGTGAATTATGAAAAAGGAGAAATATATGGAATTGATCATAGCCCAAAACGTTTCCGACAGAAATTTTTAAGACCAAGAACACCGATAAAGAACTTTTATCTTACCGGACAAGACATTGTTAGTTGTGGCATTGGAGGTGCTTTATTTTCCGGAGTTTTAACTGTTTCGGCTATGACCGGTACTAATGTTATAAAAAAGGTTTTAATGGAAAAGTAAACTGAGAAAAAACCCTTCCGATCAATATGGGAATCAAAATTTTAATTTTCTTTTTTTATTACTGCCTTCTTATCAGATCTAAAGTGTAGATCCATTTGAGGAAATGGAATTTTGCTGATAAAAATTGTTTTAAAAAAACTACTTACAATTATTTTTTAAAGTAATTTAATCCCATCATTGTAAATATCTATAATCTTTTGTTTGTATAAATTTCCCAAACTTCTTTTAAAAGCCTTTTTGCTCAATCCTAATTGATGTTTAATATCATCCGGAGTACTTTTATCTGTCAATTCTAAAAATCCTTCATTTTGTTTTAATGCTGTTAGAATAATTTCAGAATTTTTATCAATACTTTTTTTATACCCAATAGGCTCTAAAACAATATCAATTTTTCCATCTTCTCTTACTTGCTTTACATATCCTTTTATCTTGTCTCCGGGATTTAAATTCTTGTGAATATCAGATGTAAAGATCAATCCATTATATTTATTATTCACGATCGCACTCATCCCAATGTCGTTCATTTTATACAATAAAAGATCTACTTCGTCTCCTTGTTTTATGCCTATATCATTATATACTAAGTACTTACTAATTTTATTTGATCCAAACAATTTATTATTTTTCTCATCTTTCAGCATATATATAATATACCAATTTTCTTCTTTCATTCTTTCTTTTTGCTCATCATAAGGAATCATCAGATCCTTTGGCAAACCCCAGTCCATAAAAGTTCCGTGTTTACTGATCTCTCTTACCTTTAAATAAGCAAATTCTCCTAATTGAATATTTGGTTTTAATGTAGTTGCTACAATACGATCTTTGGCATCTTTATAAATAAAAACCTCTTTATCATCATCAATATTTAATTCTTCATTCACTAATGTTCTTGATAAAAATACCTCATTCTTTTCTTCATCCTGAAGTTCGTAGCCATACTCAGTTTTCCTAACTACTTTAAGTTTATTTATTATTCCAATTTCCATATTTTCTAGTGAAATTATCTCAATTTATAAGCATCAAATTTTTCTAAAGTATCCGGATTAACTACCTCTACTTCTATGTCTTTACCATTAACCTGAAATAATACTAAAGCATTTTGAGTAGAAAAACCTGTAACTTTATCTGTCCATGGAGTCTGATCCTGAGCGTAATAAGGAGCACCTGCGGCACCATTATTAATTTGATAAATTGTTCTGCTTAATTTAATCTTTTCCGGTATGTAATTTTCAGGGTAGATATTGGTTTCTGGTCCAATTTCAGTTCTGCAATAATTATGTTCATCACCGGTTAAAATAGCAATTACCTTAGTGCTTTTATTTACAAAAAGATCCAACAACTGGTCTCTTCTTTCAATAATTCCTTTATCAAGTGGTTTTCCTGCAACCCATGATCTGGGTCCATTTTTCCCATTATACCACATATCATCACCTACATGACCTCCATTGGGGAAAAAAGGTGTATGTTCAGTAATAAAAATATGATCAATATTTTTATCTTTTTCAAGCTTATGGATTGTTTCAGTAACCCAATTAAACTGATTGTCCATTATATAAGCGTGCAATCCTCCACTTGTAAATGGTATTAATCTACCTGAAGGCGCATAAAAATAATTTGAATTCATCACAACTACAGCAACGTTATCATAGGTGTAATAAAAAACATTTTCCTCATATGAAGGAAAATCAATTTTATTTGGATCAGGATCATATTTTGCTCCATCCTCACTTGAAGGTCCGTTTTTTGGATTTACAAAATTATTTGCAAAAACAACTTCAGCCGACTCCGTTTCAAAAGGAAATCTATCAACATAAGCCCTGAAATTATTTTCTTTACCTTCAAAGATCTTACTTAAAGCTTCATGATTTCCCATACTTATATAAACAGGGAAATAATGTGTAAAAGGTTCAATTGCTCTTTTCCAGTTGGCATATTGCAAATTCATTTGATCTTTATCAGTTAAATATCCATTGATCAGATCTCCGGAAAATTGCATAAAACTTATATTTTTATATTTTGCCAATGCCATGATCTTTTTCATGATATAAAAATTTACTCCATGAATATTTCTTTCTCCCCCTCCTTTACCATTTCTGGAATCACTTGCATATGCAAATAAAAATGGTTTTCGTGCACCTGAATTATGTGCTGTTCTAAAACTGTAATCCTGAGTAATATTACCAACACTTACTATGTAGTTATACTCTTTATCAGCTGATAATCCTGTGATCTTGATCTCGTGATGTGTACCATTTTTAGAAGTATGATCTTTACCATCAATAGTAATTTTAACTATAGCGGACATATTTGTTTCAAGAGAAATTGTAGCTCCGTCAGCAGTTACTAAATTTATAAACGGACCTTCAATAATAGTGTTATCTACTTCAAAAATGCCATCTTTAAATAAAAAAGAAACTTTTCCATCATATAAAATATCACCCTTTTCATTGAGTACCCGATAACCAAGTGTTCCCATTCCACTCTTCTCCCATCCGATCATATCGAATGTTCCTCTCATTGATTTAATATTAATATTGGTCATACCCTTACTAATTGTTGATAATTGCCTGAAATAAACTGGCATTGGGTGTTTTGAATCTCCATAAGGTATAAATCCGTAATATAAAAAACCACTAAAATCTGGAATTCCAAAATTAAATTTTATTCCTTTGGCAGTACCTGCCGGACTACCTTTTAGATTAGTTAAAGTATAATCGGCTTTATGATCTCTCTCATAGTACCTTATACTGTCTTTTTCTATATAATACTTACCTTGTTCATCTTGATGAATATTGGTGTAAACCGAAGGAATATTAGTCTCTTTATTAATTTGACCAATTGTTTTGTAGGAAAAAAGTATTAAAATAAAAATACTTAAATACCTGGTTGTTAAGCTAAATTTCATAATATTAATTTTAATGTAAATATATTTCTTTTTGTTTAAAAAGATTTAAAAACTCTGGCTAATGAAAATCCTGGTGCATCTACTTGCAGATCTAAAAAATACCCAAAGGGAGTTTGAGCAACTTCATATCCAACATTTTTTAATCTTTCTTCAACACTGTTAAAAATTCTTTGAGTTGTATCCGGATCGGCTTTACTTTCAGACAAATGTGCAAATGAATGTAAAACTACTTTTTTTGAATTGTTTTTGCCACAAACCCATTTAATATTCTTTAATAGTTTTTTAGAAACTTCAGCCTCTCTTTCAATATCATTTTCTTCAACCTGAACAAAGGCTGTTTGCACATTCTCAAATGAGGCAGGAACATTATTTACTTCCGCCATTTCCAATGTTTTTAAAGTTGGCGTATAAGCAAATATTTTACAATAGATCAGTAATACTTTCATAGAATTAAGGTTTAAAATTTAGAGACTTTTATAAAAGACTCATTTAATACAAAATAAAGATAATACAACTATTCAAAGTATATTATCTTTATTTATAATTATTTAATAAAAAGTATTTAATGGTCACATAAATTATCACCATCCTGTAGTTGATCAGCTAAATATTTTTCCACAAGCACTTCGGGTTTATCAGAATCAATTCCCATAAAAACTTCGATATTATTTTGGGTAAAAACATCCTTTGCTTTTCCACCCATACCTCCTGAAATAATCGTACTGACTCCTTTTTCAGCTAAAAACCGTGGATAAGTTCCCGGCTGATGAACAGGAGGGGTGAAAAATTCAACATTTACTATTTTTTGATCTTCTGTCTCAACTACAGCAAATTGTTCACTATGACCAAAATGCTGACATAATTTTCCGTTGATTGTCGGAACTGCAAATAATTTTTTCATTAATTTTAAATTAAATATTTGTATTGTACAAATATCTTAATTCTTTTTAAAAGGATCCCAAAATATTAAAACTAATGCGCCATTTTCTGATTTAAAAGGTCCGTGCTCATCTCCAGAAGGAAAAATCTGATACGATCCAACAGGAAAAACTTCACCATCACTCATATATTCACCTTCTAACACAAAATGTTGCTCAGCAGTTATATGAGAATGTGAACCCATATGGAAACCTTTGGGTAATTTTAACAAAACCGTTTTACCATTTTCACCATCACGCAAGACTTTACTTTTTGTGCCTTTAGGGTAACCTTCAGCATCTTTCCAATTCAAATTTTCGAGTAAATTCATTTTTTTTCTCATGATACATCTATTTATATTATACTTCCTTTTTATCTTATTTAATACTTCACCCTACAGCATTCTCCATGTCCAAAACCTCCGGCAAGATTCAATAAGTTCTTTGAATAACATTCCGGGCATTGGGTCATTGTCTCATTAACACTTAAATTATACATATGTCCACAATCAACACATTGAATAATATTTCTTCTAAAATGTATATTACCTCCATAAATTCTAAGCGACTTTCCATAAAAAATAAATTCTGCCATTTTCTTTCTAGATTTTTCTATCAATCTACTAAATGTAGGTCGGGATATTTCCATTTCTGCAGCAGCTTTCTCATGTGACATACCTATAAGGTCAGCTAAACGTATCGCTTCAAACTCATCCAAATTAAGGATAATTTTTTCTGTGGATCTGTCTGATCTGCCAAACGGTCTAAACTCTGTAAAAAAAGGAGGCTGGTGTACAATTCTATTATTTTTTGGACGAGGCATAACTGATTTTTACCATTAATACCTTAAAGATAATGAACATATGTTCATTATGCAAATAATAATAAGAATTTTTTAAGAGCTTTATTATAGGAAAATAAAATAATGATTTAATTTAGTTGATATGCCTTCCATTTTAGAGCAAAATCCTCATTGATCAAAAAAGAGGCTTCTTTTTTATTTTCTGGATATGAATGAAAAGGATAGACCTCTTTTGTAGTATGATTACCCAACCAACCTGATTCTTCACTAATTGATTGTGATTTAATTGATTTCTCATCCAATCTCTTATCCAAAGCAATTGAAAAGAAATCTCTTACCAATTGATCAGATCTACCTAAATTGCCATAATGATCAACTTCAGGTTCTAATGCATAACACCATACTCCTCCCGCTACTCTGTTAGATAGTACCGCATTTTTGATGGCTTTATTTCGAAGTTGATTATCATACTCACCAGCAAGCATTATACAAGGAATGCTTTTATTATTGACTGAAATATCATCAATATTACCACCTCTAATATTGGCAAATGCGATGACTCGATCTGGCTTAAAATTTGAAAAATTAGTACTAAAAACTCCGCCTGCTGAATAACCTCTCATTACAAAAGGCAAATTACTAATATTTGAAAGATCATTTATTTCAGAAATCATTTCCAATGCTTTTACCAAAGCATCACCACTACCACCAGAAGCTTCAGCATAATAGGGAGATGAATCATCAAACGTTTTAAAATATACAGCCAAAATCGCCAAATGCTCTTCTTTAGCGTATTCCTGCCATTCTTTAGAATTTGCCAAACCCAAACCATTACTGTTATAACTATGGGTTAAAATCAATATTGCTTTAATAGTATTGATATCTTGAGGTACCCATAACCTGAATTCAGCAATATCAAAACTATTCCCATATTTAGGATAAACTTTATATGTCCAATCATCAAGAAATCTATCTTTATCCGGTTCGCTAATAATAATATCTTCAGAATCAGAATTATTACATCCTGCTGTAATAAAAATAAAAAATAAAAATACTTTAAGTATTCTCATAAATATAATTTATTGAATATAAGTGTTTAAGATGTAGTATTGTCTATCTTTTTAATAATTCTGGCCGGATTTCCTCCAATCACAACACCATCAGGAATATCTTTTGTAACAACCGATCCGGAACCAACAACAACACCATTTCCAATAGTAACTCCCGGGTTGATAATTGCTCCGCCACCAATCCAAACATCATTGCCAATTACAACAGGTTTTGCAAATTCTAGCCATGAGTTTCTTGTTTTAACATCAAGCGGATGTGTAGCTGTGTATATATGTACATTAGGACCTAAAAGAACATTATCACCTATTTTCACTTCCATAACATCTAAAATAGTGCAATTAAAATTCATAAAAACATTTTTGCCTAATTTGATATTATAGCCATAATCACAATAAAATGGTGGTTCAATCCAAAAGTTTTTATCAAATACGCCTATCAATTCTTTCAACAATTTGTTACGCTCTTTAATTTGATCATCCGGTATCTTGTTAATTTGCTGAAATTTAATTCTGGCAAGATGCCTTTCCTTTGAAAGAACAGAATCCATAGGATTGTATAATTGTCCCGATAACATCTTTTCTTTTTCTGTCATCCTTTTGGAATAAATATTTACTTTTATTATAGCATTAAGGCATTATCACAATACAGTATTACAAATCCTTTAAAGTTTCATCAAGCCATTTCTTAAATTCCCTATGCCATATCAATGAATTTTGATAATCTAAAACCCAGTGATTCTCTTCAGGAAAATATAATAATTTACTTTTAATTCCTTGTAATTGTGCTGCTTGAAATGCTTCTAATCCTTGCCCGATCGGAACCCTATAATCTTTTCCTCCCTGAATGATCAAGATTGGTGTATTCCATTTTTCTACATGTTCTACCGGATTGAAAAGTGTATAACTCTTTTGTGCTGCTTTGTTATCTTTTTCCCAGTAAGGGCCACCTAAATCCCAATTCACAAAGAATAATTCTTCAGTAGTTCCATACATACTTTTTTCATTAAAAATTCCATCATGAGAAATAAATGTTTTGAATCTATTTTCGTGAAAAGCTGCTAAATAAAACACAGAATAACCACCATAACTCGCTCCTATGGCACCTATTCTATCTTTATCCACATAACTTTCTTTAGAAAAATCGTCAATTGCAGACAGGTAATCTTTCATGTTTTGTCCACCGTAATCTTTACTGATCTGTTCATTCCAAGCTACGCCATAACCTGGCATCCCTCTGCGATTAGGAGCAATAATTATATAACCATTTGCCGCCATTAACTGAAAATTCCAGCGATAAGAATAAAACTGGCTCAAAGCGCCTTGTGGACCCCCCTGGCAATACAATATAGTTGGATATTTTTTACTGGAATCAAAATTAGGTGGATAAATTACCCATGAAAGCAAGTCTTTTCCATCGGTTGCTTTTGTTATTCTTTTTTCAATTTTTCCCAAACTTAAACCATTATAAATAGCATCATTTGCATGCGTCAATTGTTTCATTGAGCCATTTTTAAGATCAACAGTATAAAGTTCAGGAGCATGATTCATATCTCTACGCGAAACAACCATTGTATTTTTATAATGCCCAACAATTCTATTTACATCAAATTGTCCTTTAGTAATTTGTCTTGGCTTTGCTGATACAGAAATTCCAATTTCAAACAAGTGGACTGTTCCCAAAACCGGCGCATTAAAATATATTTTATCTCCTTTATTACTCCATTTAAAACCATTTACGGTCCCGTCCCAATTTTTAGTAAGATTGATGTCTTTTCCATTTCTACGAACAATGATATCATTTTTATCTGCCTCATAACCATCTCTTTTCATTTGCAACCATGCCAATTCTCCTTTTAAAGAAAATGAAGGTGCTACATCATAACCTTTATTGTATTCAGTGAGGTTTGTTGTTTTCTTTGTCTCTATATTGTATTCATAAATATCAGAATTTGTACTTAAAGCATACTCTTTTCCATAACTTTTCTTAGAAACATAAAGCACTTTTTTACTGTCAGGACTCCAAAGATAATCTTCATCTCCTCCAAATGGTTGTTGCGGACAGGCATAAGGTTCTCCTTCCATCAAATCAATTTCATCTTTATCAGATTTGATAAAAAGATGACTAAATTTACCATCTTCCCAAGTATCCCAATGTCTGTAATTTAAATTGTCATAAATTTTAACATTTGATTCCGGCACATCACTATAATGATCCTGACCGGTAACAGAGACCATCTTTACATCTTTAGTGTAGATTTCATACTTGCCATCGGGCGAAATAAATCGATTTGTAATTAGATCTTTGTAATCTTTAACTTCTTTAGTTTTAACTCCATTTAATGGTAAAACAAAGGTTTTTTTATTTCTTTTATTTGACTTAAGATCTACCTTTGAAACATTGTAGATCACATTTTGCAGATCATCAGTTAAACCAACTGCCGAAACTCTGTTTAATGTGATCAGTTGCTCGGGAGTCATTACTTTTTGAGCATAAGTAAAAGTGTAAGGTAATATTAAAAGAAGTAATAATAATTTTTTCATTGTTATCATATTTAATAATTATTTATCTCGTTGTCCATCCTCCATCAATCAACATAATATCACCAGTAATAAGAGAAGCAGCATCTGAAGCAAGGAAAACCACAGCTCCTGCTACTTCCATTGGTTTGCCAATTCTCCCTAGAGGAATTCTTTCCAATACACCTTTCCGGAAATCCTGATCCTTAAGCCAGGGTTCAGTACCCGGAGTCTCAATAAAAGTAGGTGCTACTGCATTTATATTGATATTATATTTTGCCCACTCAGAGGCAAGATTTTTAGTCAGGTGATTTACTCCTGCTTTTGTCATGCAATAAATCGATTCATCTTCCAGTGCAATAAAACCAGCTTGAGAACTCATATTAATGATTCGCCCGGATCTTTGTTTAATCATTTGTTTACCCACTGCTTGTGCAGTAAAAAATGTGCCCTTTAAATTTAAATTAACGGTATAATCAAAATCCTCTTCCGTTACTTTTTCAGCTGGATTAGCTGGTGCTACACCAACATTATTGACCAAAATATCAATTTTTCCAAATTCTTTAACTACAATCTCTACTGCATTATTTATTTGTTCAAGACTGGAAACATCCATTTGTAAACGGATAACTTTTCTGCCCATGGCTAAAATTTCCTTTTCCAAATCTTCCGCGGTATTCACATCTCTTAAACCCAATGCGATATCCGCACCTGAATGTGCCAATGCCAAAGCACAAGATTTACCAAGCCCTCTGGCTGCACCAGTGATAATGGCTACTTTTCCGCTAAGATCAAAATTTGGAAATTGTTGAATGGTTTTATCCATAAATTTTGTTTATTTTAATTTCTAAAACTACATAAAAAATATAGTTCTGAAGGCATTTTATTCTAATTCATAAGATACAAAAGCAAATCTTTTACCATCAGGTGACCAGGAAGGTACATTAATTGATCCCTGACCACCCGTAAATTTACACAAGGTTCTAACGGAATTATTCTTAAGGTCAAATAATTTTAAGCTCACTTTTTTCAATGCCGGGTGACTTTGCCCCTGATCCTCTTCATATGAAATGTAAACGAAATTTTCACCATTAGGATTTGGATGCGGAAACCAATTTGAAAACTCATCCTTGGTTAATTGTTCGTGTAATTTTCCTTCTGAGGTCATTCTCCATACCTCCATACTACCGGAATCAAAGGTATTATAATAAATATATTTCCCGTCAGGTGAGAAATCCGGACCGTCATCTAAAACACTGGTATTTGTTAGCTGTTTCTCATCCCCTCCATTGATATCAATTCCATAAATATTAAATACATTATCACGTTCTGCCGTATAAACCAATGTTTGTCCATCAGGAGAAATTCCATGCCAAAAGGAAGGAGCTTTATCGGTAATTAATTGTGGAATACCACCATTTATCGGTACTATGAAAATTCTTGAATTTTTCCAACTCTCTCTACCCTTTAAATCAACCGTATCATCATGATGACTCATGATTATACTTTTGTTATCAGGTGTTATACCATGGTCATTATTACAGCTTGTTGCAAAATCAGTATTGATCAATTCTTTTGTTTTTTTATCCAAATTAATTATATACAGTTTCCCTGAACTATTGATGATCAGAAATTTTCCATCCATACTCCAATTGGGTGCTTCAAAATGTATCTTCTCTTTAAGAATAACTTCTCTTTTGTTGGTAGTGATATCATAAATTTCCAATATTGAATAAAGCTGTTTTTCTTTTTTACCTGCTGCAAAATTTACCATTATGATGATTGTTAAAATTATGGATAGTTTTAATGTGAGGTTTTTTTTCATCTCATTATAATTCTAAAATATTAAAGGTATTCGATGGAATTCACTTATAATAATTCTCCTTTGTATCAAATCTTTTGCATGCTTATTTCATTGCTTTAAAATATTTTTAGCTTTCTCAACTTAGAATATTATTTATCATATTGTACAGGTTCTAAAAAAACCTTTCTGATATTTGATACAGTATTGGCATATTCTTTTTTACTGCTCATAGCTTTCCACTCAGGATGCTTGATAAAATCCTCCCAACTGGAATCGTGTTCAGCCATATCCTTAAAATTCAACATATAGGTTAAACTTGGCCGATAAGGACCAACTATCATTTCTCCAAAGAAAACAGGATGTAAATTCGTTTTTAAAAATAACTGAATCTCTTCTTTATTAAACATTTTTATCTTACGTTTTACTGCATCTTCCGAAAAACCTTCATAGGTTCTCAATTCAAACAAAGATGCTCCTTTTACAGGATCAGTTAGTTTAGGCATCCCGTCAAAAGCCAGTAATAATGAAGAACTGAATCTGTTGTAGATCGTTTGATCAGGAG
>JAOZVI010000182.1 GCA_029938265.1 Flavobacteriaceae bacterium
TGATTTTTATGAAAACTTTGATAATATTTTATTAGCAGAAAAATCAGTTTGGTTTGGCAAGAAAAGTAAAACTGAAATTTATCAAAATGCAATTGAAAAAGCCCTAAAAAATCCTGCAAAAACTTGGGGAGAGGTTAATCAATTTTATTTGACAAATATGTTATTAGGTAAAAAGCTTCCAAAATTTCTTGGTTTTGATAAGGGGGCATTTCCAATGCCTGGTGGTAGAGCAACTATTCATCAAGGACAAGTTTATAAAAGTAATGGAAGAAAAACCACTTTTGCACCTTCGTATAGACTGATAACTGATATGTCAGAGGCAAGTGTCCATACCAATATTTCCGGTGGAGCATCTGATAGGCGGTTTTCAAAATATTATGCAAATGATTTTAAGAATTGGCAATCCGGAAAGTATAAAAAAATCAGACTTTAATTACAAGGGAAATATTAATTATGACAACTAATTATATTCATTAAAACAAAAAGATTTAGTTGGAGTAATTGGCGGAAAAAGCAGAGTATCTGAAATCTTGAATAAAAAGAAAAAATTGACTGTTGAAATGATAAGAGAATTGGAGAAAATTCTTCATATTTCTGCTTCTGTTCTTGTGAATAATTATAAACTTGCTAGCTGAACAGATAACAAAGGGTAACCTGGTATAATTCATTGCTACTGATTTTCCTATCGGAAAATCCTCACATTCATTCCATTGGTCTGTTATTATTTAGTAAATTAGTTGCTAAATTAGTGAAATCATACCAAAACCGTTATGTGACATAAGGGAAATTATAAAAATCCTTCACTATCATAACATAAATAAAACAAACAAGTATAAAATGAACGAAAGAAGAACAACAAATATTTTGCTACTAATAATTGCACTACCAGTGTTTTTTTATGTGCTAAAACTATTGTCTTTTATATTTATTCCACTTGCTTTTTCAATGTTTATAGCATTACTGTTTTGGCCTTTAGTTCGTTGGTTAAAAAAGAAAAAAATACCTAAAACAATTAGTATTTTAATAGTTATCTTTATTATTGGTGTATTCTTTAAATTAACAGGTGAAGTAATTCAACTTTCAAGTAAAGAAATTTTAGCATCCGAAAATAATTTATTTGAAAAGGCAGAATCAAAATTAGAAAGCTTAATAATTCCTTTAGAAAGTTATTTTGGTATTGAAAGAGTAGAAGGCAAAAGTATTACTCTACATTATTTTCAGGAAATAGATGTAAGTAAGACATTTGGTTCAACAATTGATTTAATAAGCAGTACGATTACTATGACTTTAATTACATTTTTCTTTGCTATATTACTTCTCGCAGAATCTTTGAATTTTCAAAAGATATTAAACAAAACTGTTATTCGTCAAAAATTTTCATCAGTTAAAGTTTTTATGCGCATTGAAAAAGACCTGATAACATTTATTAAAGTAAAGTTTATCATCAGTTTTTTTACAGGTTTAGGTTTTACACTTGCCTGCTATTTCTTTGATGTAAGTTTCCCTATTTTTTGGGGATTATTTGCGTTTGTAGTTAATTTTGTTCAAATGATCGGTTCTGTAATTTCAGTTTTACTATTATCATTATTTGCTTTTGTAGAATTGGATACAACGGGAATACTATTATTTTTTATACTTACCATAACGCTTGTTCAACTATTAATGGGTGGAATTTTAGAACCCATTTTTATGGGTAAATCTTTTTCAATTAATGTGATTACCATATTAGTAATGCTAATGTTTTGGGGATTTCTTTGGGGAATTCCTGGAATGATACTATCTATACCAATTACAGTATTTATCAAAATAATACTGGAACAATTTCCAAAAACTAAAGTAATAGCAAATTTAATGTCAGGTTCAGAATTAATACATTTTAAAGACAAATAATTGCGGACACTAGGAGCTATTATAATCCGCCACAATTTTAGCAATAACCTTTAACAACAATTATGAAATTCTATATTATAATAACATTTTTATTGATTGTTTTGTCCTCATGTAACACGGAGACAAAAAAGCAGGATGAAAAGGAAATTACCTTTATCGAAGAGGGGGAGCTAAGGATTTCTCGAGATAATTATTATAATCAATTATATGGTTTTTGGTTAGGGCAATGTATTGCCAATTGGACAGGGTTGGTTACAGAGATGGATAAAATTGGTAATATTGGAGATATTAAAACCGGAGATTTTTACACTAGAGAGGACTGGGGAAAACCTGATCAACCCAGCATATGGGGAGAAGGTATTCCAAGTGACTTATCCACCACCATTGATTTTGTATTTAAAGATACCGATGAAATTTGGGGGGCAGATGATGATACTGATATAGAATATATGTATCAACATCTTCTTTATACAAGTGATGCCAGCATTTTATCTCCGCAACAAATAAGTGATGGATGGTTAAAACATATAATATCTGAAGAGGAAAATTTTTTATGGGTGTCCAATCAAAGAGCATTTGATTTAATGAAGGAAGGTGTACTTCCTCCTGAAACAGGTAACCCAAACAACAATGAACATTTTGAAATGATCGATGGGCAATTAACTACTGAAATATTTGGATTATTCTCACCTGCAAGACCTGACATAGCATTAAAAATTGCTCATTTACCAATTCAAACTACAGCACGGAAAGAAGCCGAACATATTTCAAAGTTTTATGTGACCATGTATTCTTTGGCTTCTATAACAGATTCAAAAAAAGCCATGAGCCAAAAAATATATTGGATGGCAAAGCAAGCAAGAGATGTTCTTCCAGATACTTCATATGCAGCTAAAATGTTTGATTATACACAAAAATTGTATGAGTCTGGTATCCAATGGGAACAAACAAGAGATTCTATTTACTTCAGATATCAGGTTAATCAAGAAGATGGATACGATATTACCTCTAAAAACTTATACTGTAATGGCTGCTTTGCTGCGGGCATAAACTTTGCTGCAAGCTTGGTAAGCTTGTTTTACGGAGAAGGTGATTTAAAAGAAACAATAAAAATTGGAACGCTAACAGGATGGGACTCAGATAATCCAACTGCAACTTGGGGTGGATTAATTGGTTTTATGATTGGAAAAGATGGCATAGAAGAAACTTTTGGTAGAAAATTCTCAAATCGATATAATATTCATAGAACCAGACAAAATTTCCCCAATGATGGTATCGACACTTTTGAAAGTATGGCTCAAAAAGGTTTAGTTGTGACAGAGAGAATTATAAAAGAGGAAATTGGAGGAACAATTGATCTAGAAAAAAACATATGGATTATCCCTCTAAAGGGCAGGAAATGAATAAAATACTTATCTTTGACGTTAGTAACGTAAAAAATATGGTATTATCATTTGGTTCTAAAGAGGCTGAAAAAAATTAGAAAAGGAAATCGTCGAATAACTGCAGACACAGCATTACGCTTAAGTAAATATTTTTGGAATTCTGCTAAATTTTGGCTAGATATTCAAGATGACTTTGATATTGAAGAAGAGAAGAAATCTAAAGAAGTGGAACTAAAGGCAATTAAACACTACGAAAATAAAAATATTGCCTAACAACACGTATAAAAAATAGCTATTTTGTGTTTTAATCAGAAGTTATTTTTACTTTTATAAATTAATTAAGAACAAAAAATAAGAGCTGTTTTTTCAGCTTCTTTTCATATGTAAACCGTCAAGGCAATTGACAAATAAAAAATCTAAATGAATATAAATTTAAACATGGCCGTTTTAAT
>JAOZVI010000183.1 GCA_029938265.1 Flavobacteriaceae bacterium
AAAATGGTTTCAATAAAAGGTATTAAACCAGATCCCGCTAAAAAAGCGGGATTAGCCTGCCACGCCGGCAGGCGGGTTTGACTAACTAAAAAATTGAAACTAATTTTTTAGAGTCTCACAAATCAAACCACCACAAAATACACCGGCTTTTTTTATGCCCTTGAGACATAGGGATGATATGGTAGTTTGCTTTTAATTTTTTTAGTTGTTTTTCTATCTTGAGGAGGCTGTCTGCTTTAGCGACTAGACTAGTAAATACTTTCACCTGATCTTTAAACAGTATACTTTCTCTTATTAATCTTTTAATAAAGAGCGCTTCTCCGCCATTGCACCAGAGTTCGTTTGCTTGTCCTTCAAAATTAAGAAAGCGTTCTTTTTTATCAGTTGTATCTCCTAAATTTTTAAGTTTTCTAAGAGAACCTTTTAGGGCTTCTTCTTTAGAGCTGTGAAAAGGTGGATTACAAATCGTGAAATCAAATCGCTCGTTGGGTTTAATGATATTCCTAAAAAGAAAACTCTTATTTTCTTGGTGTCGTATCTCAACCTTATCAAGTAAAGCTTTTGTATGCTGTATATTCGTTTTGGCTATTTCTACCGCTTTTGAGTCACTTTCTGTGCCAACCATAGTCCAGTTAAAATGTTGCGCACCCAAAATGCAATAGATGCCATTGGCACCGGTACCAATATCCAATCCGTGTAGTTTAGAATCTACAATGTTATTTAATTTTTCTGAAAGAAAATCCCGCACATGCAGCAGATAATCTAAGCGTCCGGGAATAGGAGGGATCAAATACCCTGTCGGTAAATGATAATCGGCTAATTTAAAATCGGCAAGTAGCATTGCTTTATTCAGTTCATATACCGCGCTTGAAGAACTAAAATCTATAGTCTCCTCACCAGCGGGATTTAAAACAATATACTTCTGTAAGGCCGCATGGTGTTTGACCAATCTTTTAAGATCATAACGTTTATAATAGGGATTTTGTGGGTGCATAGCGGCAAAGGTAGGAGATTTAAAGTTGATTTAGAGAATCAAAATCTTTATCCCAAATATTTCTTCTGTGATGTTAATGAAATGGAGCTATTTCGCGAAATTCATAAGCTCCACTAAAAAAATAAAAACCTCGCGAGTAAATCGAAGAATGAGATTAGGTGAGAGCCAAACTCATTCAAGATTAACGAGCTCCTATTTATCAAATAGGAGTGGAGCGAGTAAACACTCTTTTTACGAAATCGAGGAACGAGATTAATGAATTCAGATTTAATAAAATAGAAAACAATGAATAAACGACGATAGGAGATTAGTGGAATGGTAATAATAAAGTTTATCCTGTCAAAACCTTTTATTATCTATAATGGAATAAATTCACATAAAATAGTTTATAATGGAAAATAAATTCGTTTAATAGCTTTTTCGATTGTTATAATAGAAAATATTCGTTTTTAAATATTTTATTATAATGGAATATATTCTCTAATATATATGTTATAATAGAAAATTATATATATATTTGAATATTAAAGCAGTTTAAATGGAAAATATTCTACCAATTCATCTTCAAGAAGTTATTTTTTCTTCAAGTGACAAAAATTTAAGTAAGCAAACATCTAAATTAGAAAAAGCAGGAGAAATCAGAAAAATTGCTCCAAGAATATATACATCAAACTTTATTGACGAGCCAGAAGTAATAATATCAAAAAACATTTTTACAATACTTGGAAAATTATATCCGAATTCTGTATTAAGTCATAGATCAGCTTTGGAATTCGAACCAACAAGCGCAGGTCATATTTTTGTTACTTATACTTATACAAAAAAAATTAAATTACCTGGCATTACAATCCGTTTTATGAAAGGAAGTGGTCCAATAGATGGTGATAACCTTTTCTCTGGAGAACTATTTGTTTCACAACAAGCAAGAGCATTTCTTGAAAATTTGCAAGTTTCAAGGCAACAAGGACCTGAATCCAAAACATTAACATTACCTGAAATTGAAGCCAAATTAGAGCAAATAGTTCGTGTAAATGGTGAGGATGGAATAAATCAAATTAGAGATAATTCTAGAGTAATTGCCGAAAATCTGGGAATGCATAGCGAATTTGCTAAATTAAATAGACTAATTAGTGCTTTGTTAACCACGAAACCCTCAAAAATATTAAGTTCACCATTAGCAATGGCAAGGGCTTTTGGCAATCCTTATGATTCAGCTAGAATTTCATTATTTGAAACATTGTTCCAGTATCTTAAACAAAATGAATTCGGTAATATTTCGGAAATAAATACAGACAAAACAGCATTTAAAAATTTCGCTTTTTTTGAAGCCTATTTTTCAAATTATATTGAAGGAACAATTTTCGAATTAGAAGAAGCGAAAAGTATTATTAAAACAGAAATTCCAATTGCTAATAGAGATGAAGATTCCCATGATATTTTAGGGACATATAGAATCGTTAGTAATTTAAAAGAGATGAATCAAACTCCTGCAACACATGATGACCTTTTAAAAATACTGCAATATAGACATCACATTCTTTTAGAAGCTAGAAAATCAAAAAAACCAGGTCAATTTAAAGATAAAAACAATAGAGCAGGCGACACTCATTTTGTTGATTTTAATTTGGTAAGAGGCACCCTTATTAAGGGATTTGATTATTATAGAGCATTAAATAACCCTTTTGCAAAAGCTGCATATATAATGTTTATGATTAGCGAGATTCACCCATTTCTAGATGGGAATGGAAGAATAGCAAGAGTAATGATGAATGCGGAACTTGTAAAAGAAAAGCAAACTAAAATAATTATCCCAACAATATATCGTGATGATTATTTAGGTGCATTAAGACGTTTAACTAGACGAAAAGATCCAGCTGTATACGTAAAGATGTTGCAAAGAGCTCAAGAATTCAGTTCTACTATAAAAGCAGATGATATGAATGAAGCAGAAATATATTTAAAGGCATGTAATGCCTTTAAGGAGCACGATAAAGCAATTCTTAAAATTATTAAATAAGATTGAAATGGTTTTAACATATTATCAGATATTATGTTAATCAGCAGAGCTGAGCTCCATTTAGCTACAATAGCATTTGTACTAGAATTAAAATTATAAAATATCATATATTTTACTATATTTGTTATAAATATAATAATATTTGATTAAACATATGATACAAATAGTTAAAGAATTTCAAAGTTATGCTTTAAATATTGGACAATATTTAGAAAAATCTAATTATAAAACAAAGTATTTTATTGAAATACTGGGTTTGTCAAAACCTACTTTCTACAGAAAATTAAGGAAACATACTTTTACCATTGATGAAATTGCAAAAATAAGTGAGGTCTTATTTCCAAAAGAAGCTTATTTATTTCAAATTCAAGAGGATTTAAAACTTGCTAAGTCAGATATAGAAAAGGGTAGAGTAGTGGACCATGAAACTGTAATGGCAGACATAAAAAAAGATATTTATAGCCAAAATGGATTTTTATGATTATTCCAAAAGGATAGAATATATAAATCTCCATTAATATAGCATTTGGACCTATAAGAAACTCACAACTTCCATTTAAAGTATTGTATGTAGGAGCCTCGATTTTTTTACCTTTGGAGATACACCCTATGCTAAAATTCATAGCTGTAGTAGTGTTTACTAGTAGTTTTTGTTATCTCATTTATGAATTCATTATTAGAAGGGTTAATTTCTTAAG
>JAOZVI010000012.1 GCA_029938265.1 Flavobacteriaceae bacterium
TCGATAAATGGACAAACCCAAGAAGAAATCAAAAAGGATTATACGGGTCCGGTTTTTGAATTTGAAAATGAAGTTATTGACTATGGAGACATCCTCAAAAATAGCGATGGAAATAGAGTTTTTAAATTTAAAAATGTTGGAAAATCACCTTTAATTATTTCGTCTATCAGATCTAGTTGTGGTTGTACAGTACCTTCAAAACCAGAAGAGCCAATTATGCCTGGTGAAATAGGTGAAATCAAAGTAAAATATGCTACTAATCGCGTTGGTCCTTTCTCAAAAACAGTTACCATAAATTCAAATTCTTTTGAAACAAAGAAAATGCTTTCTATAAAAGGAAGAGTTTTAGACAAAGAAGCTGATAATGCATTAGAAAAAAAGAAAAGTATCGTTTCTGAAAAATAAAAAAAGCCCGTTAACGGGCTTTTTTTATATTAAATTTTTTAATTCAAATTCAAAGTTCATAATTTTACCATTCCTATCAATCTTTATTTTTATTTTTTTACCCTCTTTACTCGAAAATGTATAAATAATTTCTTGCATTTTTTTCTCATAAGCAGGTTTTCCATTAATCTCTAAAATTATATCGCCTTCTTTTAATCCTGCGTAAAGTGCAGGTGAATCTTTTCTTATTACCGAAATTTTATAACTTGGTTTATACGATATTGCGTATGTATATAATACTTTTGAAAACATTGAGTTATTCTCCTCATTATAGTTATTAGGAATAACAACACCTTTTTTCTCGGTAACAAGCACATCACCACCATGAATCAACTCAATACCACTTTTATTGTATAAAAATGGTTTATTAAAAGATTTCTTATTCTTCTTTAGAGTAATCAATTGGTTTTGGTAATCAAAAATTACATTAAATCGTTTTAAGATCTCTGCTCCAAGCGTTCCGTTACGGTTTCTATTATTGTGCGTAGTGAGAATTGACAGTGAATCAGGAAAAGAAACTGTTGCATTTTTAAAGGTGAAATCCCCAATTTTAAAAGCCTCAACTCTACTCCTTTTTCCATAAATATCACCACTTAAACCTTTTCCAAGATAATCATCAAAATATCTTACAGGGACTGTAATGTCTGGATTTGACTCCTTAAATAACCATAAGGCATCACCTCCTCCGGAATCTATCAAAAGTTTAATATCTATAGCATTATCATCATCAATGTTAACCTGAGCATTGATATAAGGTTTATTCTTATAAAATTCTAAAGGAAAAGTTTTGCATCCCTTACATTTTTTATAAGTATAATCTTTTGGATCAAAAAAAGCCAGTTTCTTTTTAGAATAATTGATCTCAACAATAAAATTTTTAAATAATTCTCCGCCAATGATACCATGAATATCCATACCCATTTTGGCAGATAGATCAAATTTCTCATCTAAAATTATATAAATAAGATGATTATAATTAAATATATTTCCTATCCTTACCCTATTATTTCTAGATTTTAAAGCAATTATCGGGTCACCTTGACCCAAACCATTAAGTTTAATTTTCTCAACATTGTTTAATTCTAATGAATCAGAAAATTTGAGATTAAAAACAATAGACTTATCAACACCTGTATCTAAAATAAATGACAATTTTTTTCCATTGATCTCAACAGGTATTACAATCAAATTATTCACAAAAGTAAAAGGCATTGCATGTCTTTTTTTATTCTTTTGCAAATAATATCTATCCTGAGAAACTCCATTAAAAGTCCCCAGAATTAGAAAACACAATATTAGGGCAATTACTCTCAAAACAATACAATAAATTATTATAACACTATGAAGTTAATACAATTTACTGTTATTTCAAAAATTTTAAGAAAAGTTTAGCTTTTTATTAAGATTAATTAGCTAGGAATTACCGCTTTATGAGCTCACTAAATTTTTGAATAGTAAACGGTATCATTTCTTTAGCTACGGTATAAGCAATAAAATACTTTCTTGTTATTTTATTGCTAACTAAAAGAGTACTTAAAATACTTTCTGCTGTACTCCTTAGGTTTATATCCTGAATAAATGATGATGATTCTTTGTTAATAGATGAAAATGATAAAGGTTTTTTGAAAATGTTATTACCGTGTTTTCCACCACCAAAAAGGGAAGTAGAAATTTTAAGGATAGGGCTATCTTTGAAAGAATCTTCTTGCTTTTTTATCTCAAATCTAAGACGGTTTTTAGCAAGTTTTAAATCATCATAAGAACTTATATTAGAAACTATCTCGTTTTTCATTTATTAAAAAATTTGTAAATACTTATTATAACTCTATTTTCAATACATCTAAACCTACCTTTTATAGTTATAACTGCTATAAAAGGTAAACCTAAATGTATTCTCAAACTACATAATCATCTTCATCGTCATCATTTAAATCATTTTCGGCATCCAAAGCAGCTTTTACAATACGATCCTTAACTTTTTTATCTATTGCATCTTTGCTAAAAACAAGGTAAATAATAAAAACCAATGTGTAAATACCTCCTACTATCACAAAGCCAATTGCATTACTTTCGAATACTGTAGCTAACCAAAAGGCCAACGAAAGACTAAACATCAGCAAAATGAATAAACCAATAATTAAAATTAAGAATGAACTTATCAATCCTGCAGTTACATTAGCTAAAACAGTAATAAGCTCTAATCTAATGAGCTGAATCCTATTATCAAGATACTTTTTCATCAAATCTATCATGCTTTAATATTAAATATAAAAATTATACAGTTTTTGCTTTTGCTTCAACTTCTGCCTCAATATCCTTTGCTTGTTTTTTAAGTTCATTCATTTTACCAGCTAATTCACCTTCCAAATCTTTAACTTTAGCAGCAATATGAGAATATTGTTTTTTTACTCTTCCTTTAACATCGTAGAATTTATCTTTAATATCATCAATTTGATCACTTTCCAAATTTTTAATTCTTTCAGACAGATCACCATATTTTTCTTCTAAATCTTGTTTTAGATCACCTGCTTTTCCTGCAATCTTTTCTCTGGTATCTATACCAGCTGCCGGTGCAACCAATATACCTGCAACTGCACCCGCTGCAGCACCTAGTATTAAACCTACCAATAGTTTTGAATCACTTGACATAATTATAGTTTTTTAGTTATTATTAATTATCGTAAAGATACTAAATTTTTAAATAATTTAAAAATAAAATTAATAAAAAAAACTATTCGTTTTTCTACTGATTTATAATATAATTTCGCAATTTTGTACCTTAATTAAATATCAAAAAATATGCCTAAAATATCTTTTAAAGGGCAAAACATGCCTGAGTCACCTATTAGAAAACTTGTCCCTTTTGCAGAAGAAGCAAAAAAACGGGGTATAAATGTTTTTCACCTAAACATTGGTCAGCCCGACATAAAAACACCACAGATTGCATTAGATGCTGTTAAGAATAACAATATTGAAGTATTATCTTATGCAAGAAGCGAGGGCTCTGAAACCTATAGAAAAAAATTAGTTGATTATTACAAAAAAAATAATATTGATGTAAGTTCAAATGATATTATTGTAACTACAGGAGGTTCAGAAGCGCTACTTTTTACTTTAGGAAGTATAACTGATTTTGGAGATGAGATCATCATACCCGAACCATTTTATGCAAATTACAATGGTTTTTCTACAGCAAATGGTATAAAAGTTGTCCCTATAGTTTCGTCAATCGATGATGATTTTTCACTTCCTGAAATTGAAGAATTTGAAAAGTTGATCACTCCCAAAACCAAAGCTATTTTAATATGTAACCCAGGTAATCCTACTGGTTATTTATACTCTAAAGAAGAGATTGAAAAATTAAAATCTTTAGTTATAAAACACGATATCTTTTTAATTGCTGATGAGGTTTATCGGGAATTTGTTTATGATGGGATACAACATCATTCCATTATGAGTGAAAGCAATTTAGATCAAAATGCAATTATAATCGATTCCGTTTCAAAACGTTATAGTATGTGTGGTGCAAGAATTGGATGTATCGTTTCAAGAAATAAAGATCTTATCAAAACAACCTTAAAATATGCTCAGGCAAGATTGAGTTCACCTACTTATGCTTTAATAGCTAGTGAGGCAGCTCTAGAAACTCCTCAAAGTTATTTTGATGATGTAATTATAGAATACGTTGACCGGAGAAATATATTGATCAGTGAATTGAAAAAAATTCCAAATTTAAAAGTATCTACACCTAAAGGCGCCTTTTATTGTATTGCCGAATTACCTGTAAAAGATGCCGACGATTTTGCCCAATGGATGTTAGAAAGTTTTAATGATAAAAACGAAACTGTTATGGTAGCTCCTGCAAGTGGTTTTTATTCAACTAAAGGCTCTGGAAAAAATCAAATTCGTATCGCTTATGTTTTAAATAAAGAAAGTCTAATTCGTTCAGTAGAATTACTTAAGCTTGCAATAGAACAATATAATAATTAATGTTTCAAAAGAATATATCATTAAAGAAGTACAATACTTTTGGCATCGATGTCAATGCCAAAAGTTTTGTTTCTGTTACTTCTTTAGCACAACTTAAAAGAGTTATTACAACATTTAAAGATGTTTTTATCCTTAGCGGTGGAAGTAATATTTTACTCACCAAAAACCTTAGTAAACCGGTTATTCAAATAAATACTAAAGGTATTGAAATAATTGAAAATAAATCTGACAATAATACTGTGTTGATCAAAGTTCAAGCTGGTGAAAACTGGCATGATCTTGTACTTTGGTGTATAGAAAATGATTTTGGAGGCTTAGAAAATTTATCTTTAATTCCTGGAAATGTTGGTACAAGTCCGATACAAAATATTGGCGCATACGGTATAGAATTAAAAGATATATTTTACGAACTTGAAGCACTTGAAATTGCTACAAATGAAATTAAAACTTTTAATAAAAAGGCATGTAATTTTGAATATCGCAATTCATTTTTTAAAAACCAAGGAAAAGGAAAATACATTATTATTAATGTAACCCTTAAGCTTACAAAAAACAATCACAAACTCAATATAGAGTATGGTGCCATAAAAACAGAATTTGAAACTAATAAAATTGATAAACCTACAATAAAAGATGTTTCTAATGCTGTTATTGCAATCCGGAAAAGTAAATTACCTGATCCAAAAAAAATTGGCAACAGTGGTAGTTTTTTTAAGAATCCTGTAATAAATAAAGCTTATTTTGAAAGTTTAAAAATATCCTATCCAAAAATACCGCACTATATGCTCCCGGATGATCTTGTTAAAATACCTGCCGGATGGTTGATTGAACAATCTGGTTTTAAAGGTAAACGATTTGGTAATGCAGGTGTACATAAAAATCAGGCTTTAGTTTTGGTAAACTATGATAATGCCACAGGATTAGAAATTTTGGATCTCGCCAGGAAAATTCAAAAAACAGTATTGGAAAAGTTTAATATTCCAGTAGAAATAGAAGTAAATATTATATGATCTCTTAGAGAGATTCTTAAATAAATCAATCTAATTTATTTTTCAATTTGCTTTACAAACTCAAACTCTGTAAAATAAAAATCAGGGTTTGGAACATCGATATATAATTTTTCTACCTTGCCGTTCTTATCGAGATCAAACCATAATTTTCCTTGTGGTAAAGAGGCTAAACTTGTATCAAATCTAAATGTAAATATCTGGTGATTCCAATGATGTAATTCAGCTTTATAAATGGGTGTATTAACCATTTTAAAAAATAATTTTCCATTGGATAAACTCACTACAACATCGCCATAATTTTTATCAGTATATCTTCCTGTATATTCATTAAAATCTAAATGCTTATTGTTTAATTTTCCTCTTAAACTTTCACTTTTTTGTAAAGTTACTTGTGCAATACTATCTTGCTTATTCTTATAATCTAAATAGAATTTACTCCAATCTTTACCATCTGTTTTATCTGCTAAAAATACATCTAAAGTCTTGTTTACCAATGCACTTGGCGCCCAAGTTAAACTGTTTGTTAAAACAATGATTCCAATATTTTTTTCTGGTACAAAAGTAGATTTAGAGATCATTCCGTCATAACCTCCACCATGGCCAATAATTTTATATCCTTGATAATCCTGAATACTCCAACCCAAACCATAACCTTTAAAATGTATATTTTCAGTATTTTTACCTACACTAAAGTTTACCTGTGGGGTTGTTAATTTATTAAATGATTTTTTTGAAAAATAAGTTTTTCCTTTTAGAGTTCCTTCTTTCAAATTGAGCTGCAACCATTTTGAATAATCATTAACTGATGAGATCAAAGCTCCGGCAGGTGCAATATTATCCCAGTTCACCCATTTTAAAGCATAATTTTTTCCATTTTCATAAAAATAAGGAGTTGCCACATTTTTCACTTTCTTAATCTGACTTGTAGAAATTAAGGTTCTATTCATTTTTAATGGTGTTAAAAAATGATCTGTTACATAATTAGTCCAGGACGTATCAGTAACTTTTTCTAAAACCTTTCCTGCGGATAAATAACCAATATTTGAATATCCATATTTAGTTCTGAAACCATAAATTGGTTTTAAATATTGTTGTCCTTGTATAATATCTTCCGGAGTTTTAGTAGTAGCGTACCATAAGAGATCTCCGCTAAAAGTCTTTAAACCGTTCTTATGAGTCATTAGATCTTCAACCGTAGTTTTCAGGGTTGTGTATTCATCGTACATCCGATAATAAGGTAAAAAATCAATCACTTTATCATTCCACCTCAACTTGCCTTGTTCTACCATTTTTGCAATTGAAGTCGCCGTAAATGCTTTTGAATTAGAGGCAATAGCAAACAGCGTATTGCCATCTACTTTTGTCTTTTTTTCTAAATTAGCATAACCATAACCTTTACTAAAAATGATTGAATCTCCTGTAGTTATTGCAATTGCCATCCCCGGAATATGCCATTCATCTAATGATTTTTGATAATACTTATCAAGAATGTCTAATTGCTCTTTGGTTTGTGAGAAAGTATTTGTGATAAAAAATATTGAAAAGGATAATAATAAGATTTGTCTCATTTAAATGTTTATTAAGTTCTGTAAAACTACAATATTTTAAGAAATAAAAATGAACAATTTGACTACGCTTAGGATAATTATTATTTCCGAAATCTGTATAAACAAACCCTGAACAATCTAATAAAAAACCTGCTCCGATAAATTAATCATAGATCAAATACTTACTTCTAATCTTTTTAAACTTTACAACATCTTCCTGCCATGTAGCCCTAATTTCTTCAGCATCCATTCCTGCTTCGATCTGTTTTTGAAGTGTCAAGTTTCCGGCATGAATTGTAAATGTTGATCCAAAGAATTTTTTATCCTTTGGCGTTTTGTGATAGGCATCTACTATTGCCGAAATGTCAACTTTACTTAATTTATGTGTATTGCTCAAATCAACTCCATAACATAATTGACCTTCAAATTTTGGATATTTTGAACCAAAATTTGGTTTGGGTATATAACTAAAATCTGTTTTTGGAAAGAACGGAGCTCCATATCTTTGAAACTGAAATTCAGTTCCTCTTCCGGCATTAATAATCGTTCCTTCAAAAAATCCTAAACCCGGATATAGATTAATCGATTTGTCATTTGGTAAATTTGGAGAAGGCCTCACCAGTAAACTATATTCACTTTGATGCGTATAATTCTTTAAAGAAATTATAGTTATATCACATTGCAATCCATCTTTTAACCACTTTTCGCCATTTACCATTTTGGCGTATTCTCCAATTGTCATTCCATAAACCAACGGAATTGGGTGCATACCCACAAACGATTTATGTTCTATTTCTAAAGTTGGTCCATCAACATAATGTCCGTTAGGATTTGGTCTGTCTAATATAATCATCGGAATTCCCAGTTCAGCACATGCCTCCATCACATAGGTCATTGTAGAAATATAAGTATAAAATCGTACGCCAACATCTTGTATATCAAATAAAACTACATCAACATCCCTTAAAACTTCAACGGAAGGTTTTCTGGTTTTTCCGTGTAAGGATATTATTGGTAAACCTGTTTTTTTATCAATATCATCCAAAACATGCTCACCTGCATCCCTCTTACCTCTAAAACCGTGTTCAGGAGCAAAAACCTTTTTAATATCTAACTTCAGAGCATATAAAGAATCAACCAAATGAACAAAATCACTTCTGACTTCTGACTTCTGACTTCTGACTTCAATAACACTCGTTTGATTAGCAACAATAGCAACGCTCTTGTTCTTTAAAAGTGGTAGATACTTTTCTGTTCTATTTGCCCCTGTAACAATAGTATTTTTCTTAGATTCATTTTTAATTAAAATAGCTTGCAGGTTTTTTGTAGATTCTGGTTGTTTTTCAACACAGGAAATCAGGCTAAAAAGAAAAATAAGAACTAAAAATTTAGAGTGTGATATTAAATCAGTATTTTTGGGCAACCTTAAATTTTTCATACAATTTGAATTACGAATTATTTATTGCAAAGCGAATAATAGCTTCAAAGAAGTACAAAAGTAGTGTATCCTCACCTATTATAAAAATTTCCATTTTGGCAATTGCTATTGGAATAATTGTGATGTTATTCTCTATTGCAACAGGTGTGGGCTTACAAAAAAAGATCAAAGAAAAAGTCTCTGGATTTAATGGTGATGTTCTGATAACTTTTTACGATGCCAATAATTCTAAAGTAACTGTAAATCCTATCTCAATTCATCAGGATTTTTACCCTGAATTTAAATCGGTTTCAAACGTAAAAAAGGTGCAACCATTTGCAACAATTGCCGGAATTATCAGAACACCATCTGATTTTGAAGGCATCATTTTAAAGGGTGTTGATAAAAATTACAACTGGAGTTTTTTTAAGGAATATCTCAAAGAAGGAAAGATACCATTTTTTGAAGATAAACCTTCAAATGAAGTGATCATCTCACAAATAACCTCCGAAAAGTTAAAATTAAATGTGGGTGATAATTTTCATATGTTCTTTGTAAAAGATAATCCTAACAAAGCACCCAATTCACGAAAATTTACTGTTGCAGGAATTTTCAATAGTGGTTTTAATGAAATTGATGAAGGTTTTATCATTGGCGATATCAAACATATTCAAAAGATCAATAAATGGAAAAGTGATGAAGTTGGGGGGTTTGAAGTTCTATTACACGATTTTGACAAATTAGGTGAGACCGGTTTTGAAATATACAGCGGTATTAATTCTGACCTGAATGCAGTGACCATAGCCGAAAAATACCCAAATATTTTTGAGTGGTTGGCTTTATTTGATACTAATATTGTGGTTATTATCACCATAATGATATTAGTTGCAGGTATCAATATGATTACTGCTTTATTGGTATTGATCTTAGAAAGAACTCAAATGATCGGTATTTTAAAAGCACTTGGAAATACCAATTGGAGTATTCGAAAAATATTTCTATACAATGCTGCTTACTTAATTGGCAAAGGTTTATTTTGGGGTAATTTAATTGGAATATCACTATTACTAGCACAAAAATACTTTGGTATCATTAAATTGAATCCTGAAACTTATTATGTTAATCAGGCACCTGTATATCTAAATATCAACCATATATTGCTATTAAATCTGGGCACTTTGATCTTATGCTTGATAATGCTTTTGATACCTTCTTATATTGTAAGTAAGATTAGCCCTGTAGAAGCGATAAAATTTAGCTAGTCTTTATAAGAAAAATCTGAAATTGGTTAGTTTCCATTCTGTCACTAAATTAGTAAGATATTGATTTAAAAGTATTTACTCCAAGTATTTGAAAATTTATTTATTTGAACCTGTTTTAAATTTAACAGACAAACCATGCCAAAACTTGATATGTCTTTATTATTTCTTTACTTTGCACTCTCAAAAAAATATTGAAATAATTAACTTATTAAAAATATATACATGGAATACGACATTATCATCATTGGTAGCGGACCCGGAGGTTATGTAACCGCAATTAGAGCTTCACAATTAGGATTTAAAGTTGCCGTTGTTGAAAGAGAGAATCTTGGCGGAATTTGTTTGAACTGGGGATGTATTCCTACCAAAGCCTTATTAAAAAGTGCACAGGTTTATGATTATTTAAAACATGTTGATCAATACGGTTTAAGCGTAAAAGAATTTGATAAAGATTTTGATGCGATCATAAAACGTAGTCGTGGTGTTGCCGAAGGCATGAGTAAAGGTGTTCAATTTTTGATGAAAAAAAATAAAATTGATGTTATTAACGGATTTGGAAAGATAAAACCAGGTAAGAAAGTTGATGTAACTGATGCTGATGATAAAATTACTGAATACAGTGCTGATCATATTATTATTGCAACGGGAGCACGTTCACGTGAGTTGCCATTTTTACCAATAGATGGTAAAAAAGTAATAGGTTACCGTGAGGCGATGACCTTGCCAAAACAACCAAAAAGTATGATCATCGTAGGCTCAGGAGCAATTGGAGTTGAGTTTGCCTATTTTTATAATTCTATGGGAACACAGGTTACTATTGTTGAATTTTTACCAAATGTGGTGCCCTTAGAAGATATTGATGTATCAAAACAATTTAATCGCTCCTTAAAAAAATCAAAAATTAAGGTAATGATAAGTTCAAATGTTACCAAGGTGGATACTTCAGGAGATGGTGTAAAAGCGACTGTTGAAACTAAAAAAGGGGAACAAATATTAGAGGCTGATATTGTTTTATCAGCAGTTGGAATCAAGTCGAATATTGAAAATATTGGATTGGAAGATGTTGGTATTGTTACCGATAAAGATAAAATTTTGGTTAATGATTTTTATCAAACCAATTTACCCGGCTATTATGCTATTGGTGATGTTGTTCCGGGTCCGGCATTGGCACATGTAGCTTCCGCTGAAGGAATAACTTGTGTGGAAAAAATTGCAGGTTTAAATCCTGAGTCAATTGATTACGGAAATATACCGGGTTGTACTTATGCTACTCCTGAAATTGCCAGTGTTGGTTTAACCGAAGCACAGGCCATAGAAAAAGGTTACGAGATCAAAGTAGGTAAATTTCCATTTTCTGCTTCAGGAAAAGCCTCGGCTGCCGGAACAAAAGAAGGATTTGTAAAAGTGATTTTTGATGCTAAATACGGCGAGTGGTTAGGTTGCCATATGATTGGTGCCGGTGTTACTGATATGATCGCTGAAGCCGTTTTAGGTAGAAAGTTAGAAACCACAGGCCATGAAGTATTAAAAGCAATCCACCCACACCCAACAATGAGTGAAGCAGTGATGGAAGCTGTAGCTGATGCTTATGATGAGGTGATACATCTTTAGTTTAAAATTAAAGATTTAAAATTTAAAACTCTCTTGAAAATTTCAAGGGAGTTTTTTTAATTTTATTTACTTACTTTCAATTCAAAACTCATTCGATGAATGGTTTAACTTACTTCCGCTACTCCCCAATAATTATAACTGGCAAATTTCCAACCGGGGATATACATTTTTTGCAGGTCAATAATATTAAAACCATTTTCTCTAATTAAAGCAGGAATATCTCTATTTAAATTACAGCCTCCTCCCACTCTTTTCCAGAGCGGATTTATTGTATTTTGCAATTGTTTTACACTTTTATCGGGCGCAATACCATGCTCACAAAACAAAAATTTACCACTGGGTTTTAAAACCCTTTTAATTTCAGATAATGCCTTTTGAAAATCTTTTATGGTACAAAGCGAATATGTGATCACTACATTATCAAAAACATTATTTTGAAAAGGAAGTTCTTCAGCGAAAGCTTTAATAAAAGTAAAATTAAAGTTTAGATCACTAATTCCGTTCTTATTTAATTTCCAGGTTTCTTCCGAAGGGTCAATTCCGATAAGGCTATCCACTTTTTCACTATTATAATGACTCAGGTTTAAACCAGAACCAATTCCGATTTCCAAAACATTGCCATAAGCCAACGGAATAATTTTAGCACGTTGATAATTAGTAGATCTTGAAGTACATGCCCAGTTTACAACTTTAGGTAAAATATATTTTTTATATGGATTTTTCAATTATTAATTTTTGATAAAAGTAAACTATTTCGTTGAAATGGATCATTGAATCATTAACTTGTACAAATGAGTTTATTCTTAGTTTTCTAGAGTCAGGATTTCTTCTTCTTTTAAACCTGATTATTGTTGCATTACGGCGTCACATCATTAAAAATTTTCATCATAAAAAAAATCTATCAAAACATAAGAAATAAAAATTAAAGCTTATAAGAATAATGTATTGTTTTCTTAATTTTGTAAAACGAAATTAAAATTAACCTTTTAAAATAAAAATAAAATGGCCGTATTAGTAGGTAAAAAAGCACCTCAATTCTCAGCAACAGCAGTTGTTGATGGAGGAAAATTTGTTGAAGGATTTTCATTAGATCAATTTTTAGGAAAAAAACATGTGGTATTTTTCTTTTACCCAAAAGATTTTACATTTGTTTGTCCAACAGAATTACATGCATTTCAAGAAAACCTTTCTGAATTTGAAAAAAGAAATACAGCAGTAGTTGCCTGTTCAACAGATACTGAACAATCTCACTGGGGTTGGTTACAAATGAGTAAAGCAGAAGGTGGTATCAAAGGTGTAACTTACCCAATTATTGCTGATACCAATAAAACAATCGCAAAAAATTACGATGTTCTTGATGGTGATTTTTATTATGATGAAAATGATCAATTACAAGCGGATGCACAATTGGTAGCATATCGTGGTTTATTTTTGATTGATAAAGAAGGTATTGTTCGTCATCAAGTTGTTAATGATGATCCATTAGGTAGAAATATTGAAGAAGCTATAAGAATGGTTGATGCTTTACAATTTAACGAAAAATATGGACAGGTATGTCCTGCAAACTGGAGTAAAGGAAAAGATGCTTTAAGCGATACACATGAAGGTGTTGCTGATTATTTAGCAAAACATTAAAAATTCTAATTTTTAATAAAAGAAACTCCCTAAATTTTTTGGAAGTTCTTATTTTACGTATATTTGAATATATTATTTAACTCCCAAAAATTAACAATTATGACAAAAATAACACTAAAAGGAAACCCTATTAAAACAAGTGGAAAATTACCAAAAGTTGGTAAAATGGCTCCAAATTTTACATTGGTAAAAAGTGACCTATCCAAAGGGAAACTAAAAGATTATAGAGGAAAAAAAGTATTGCTAAACATTACGCCTAGCATTGATACAGGTGTTTGTCAGAATTCAGTAAGAAAATTTAACGAAGCAGCTGCAGGTTTGGAAAATACTGTAATCTTATATGTTTCTAAAGACTTACCTTTTGCTCAAGCGCGTTTTTGTGGTGCTGAAGGAATTGAAAATGTAATTACTATGTCTGACTTTATAAAAGGAAAATTTGGTAAGAGATACGGCGTTACAATTGAATCAGGACCTATGAAAGGTTTACTTTCAAGATCTGTAGTAGTTATTGATGAAGAAGGTAAAGTTGTCTATACAGAGCAAGTACCTGAAACTATTGATGAACCAAATTATGAAGCTGCATTGGAAGCTTTAAAATAATTTGATTGAATTACACGTTTTTTTACTGTGAATTATTTTTTTAATATCACATAGAATCACTGAGAAAACACAGAGATTCACAGAGACATTTAAAAGACTTTGTGAATCTCTGTTTCTTTTTGATAACTTTGCGTAATAAAATTAAAACTAATGAAAAAAACCAATGACGGTTATTTTATAACTAGAATTAAAGGCATTAAATATGCAGCAAAAGGTGCATATTTATTATTGAAAACAGAAGCCAGCATCCAGGTGCAGTTTTCAATTGGATTGATTATGACTGTTATTGGGTTTTTATTTAATATTTCGACTACTGAGTGGATGTTTCAACTGTTGGCAATCGGCTTAATATTAGTATCCGAATCATTAAATACCGCTATTGAAAAATTATCCGATTTTATCCATCCTGAATATCATAAAAAAATTGGTTTTATTAAAGATATTTCTGCAGGAGCTTCTACCTTTGCTGCAATTATTGCAATTATTATCGGAATTATTATTTACTTACCTAAGATTTTAAAATTCCTGGAAAACTAAAGAGATAAAAGGTATTAAACCTCAGGACAAGCCCTGAACCCAATAATAAGAATCGACCCAGGGTCGAGGTATTGAACCAAGATCCCGCTTAATGCTGAAACAAGTTCAGCACAGGTAGCGGGATTAACTTGCCTCGCCTGCAAAAGCTGGCTCAACTATCATCTTTAAGTTCGTTTCACAAACTTTTCAAAAATGAGTTTCACTAAAAATATTTATGTATTTTTGTCACTTATGGCTAAAAAGAAAAAAACCAGCTCAAAAACCAGGGGCACTAAAAATAAAAACAATCGTTTCTCCGATTTTTTTAAGAGCAAACAAACACATCTAGTTTTTGGTGTTTTTATATTTACTACGGCCATTTTTTTATTAATTTCATTTTATTCCTTCTTTCATCATTGGAAAGAAGATCAAAGTCAGTTAAATGATTTTACTGATAAAACTGTTCAAACCAATAATATTTTGGGGAAAATTGGTGCCAGCGTAAGTGATTTTCTCATATATGATGGTTTTGGAATGGCAACCTTTATTTTTTCAATCTTATTGTTCTTTACCGGTTTATATATCATTTTGGATATTCCTGTAAAACAATTAAAAAAATCATGGTTAAACGGAATTTTAGCAATGATCTGGCTTTCTTTAGGGTTTGCTTTTTTTAGTAGTGAAAATCCTTTATTTGCCGGAAAGGTAGGTTATGAGATCAATGAATTCTTACAAATTTATATCGGTAAAACCGGAGTTTTTATTATCCTTTTGATAACATTACTATCTTTTTTAATTTCAAAATTTAAGATTACACCCCATAAAATAAAAAATGCAATTCCAAATAAGAAGAAAAAAACGATTAATACTGTTGATGACCTAACTGATGAAGGTTATGTAAGTGAAACTATCCATGAAAATGCCAACAAAGAAATTGAATTTGATCTGAAGACGAATTTAAAAGAAACAAATAACGAACCTGAAATTGAGCTTGTTACCAAAGTAGAAAAAAAACCAAAAGACCCAATAATTGATGTTGAAATTGAGCTTGAAAAACCAATAACCGAAGAACAAACGGTTGAAAATCTATCTAATAAATTAGTAGAAGAATTTGGCGAATTTGACCCTAAATTAGAACTGGCAAATTATAAATTTCCTTCATTAAACTTATTAAAAGATTATACTAATATTAATATCAATATTGATAAGTCGGAGTTGGAAGACAATAAAAATAAAATCGTTGAAACGCTCAATCATTACAAAATTGGCATCGAAAGTATTAAAGCAACCATAGGACCAACGGTAACATTATATGAAATTGTTCCAAAAGCCGGAATTAGAATTTCAAAAATTAAAAATTTAGAAGATGATATAGCTTTATCTCTTGCCGCTTTAGGAATTAGGATCATTGCTCCGATTCCGGGAAAAGGTACAATAGGTATAGAGGTTCCCAATAAAAAACCCTCAGTAGTTTCAATGAAGTCTGTCCTGTCTTCTCAAAAATTCCAGACCTGTAAAATGGAATTACCCATTGCTTTAGGCAAAACAATTTCTAATGAAACTTATGTAGTTGACCTTGCAAAAATGCCACATTTATTAATGGCAGGAGCAACCGGCCAAGGGAAATCAGTTGGATTAAATGCGGTTCTGGCTTCATTATTATATAAAAAACACCCTGCAGAGGTTAAGTTTGTTTTGGTTGATCCTAAAAAAGTAGAATTAACACTTTACAACAAAATTGAAAGGCATTATTTAGCTAAGTTACCCGGTTCAGAAGAAGCAATTATTACAGATACTAAATTAGTGATCAATACTTTAAATTCTCTTACAATTGAGATGGATAATCGCTATGATTTGTTAAAACTAGCCTTTGTAAGAAATATTAAAGAATACAATACCAAATTTAAAGCAAGGAAGTTAAATCCAGAAAACGGACATCGGTTTTTACCCTATATTGTTTTGGTAATTGATGAGTTTGCTGATCTAATCATGACGGCTGGTAAAGAAATTGAAACACCTATTGCGAGGTTGGCACAACTGGCTAGAGCCATAGGTATTCACTTAATTGTTGCAACACAAAGACCATCAGTAAATGTAATTACCGGTATCATAAAAGCAAATTTTCCTACCAGAATAGCCTTTAGAGTTACTTCAAAAATTGATTCGAGAACCATTTTAGATTTTCAAGGTGCCGATCAATTAATTGGCAAAGGTGATATGCTAATTTCAACGGGTAGCGAATTATCACGTTTACAATGTGCTTTTATTGATACGCCTGAAGTTGAAAGATTAACCGATTTTATTGGATCACAAAGAGCCTATCCAGATGCACATATTTTACCTGAATATATTGGTGAAGAAAGCAGTTCAAGCACTGATGTTAATATTTCTGATAGAGATGAACTTTTTGGAGAAGCTGCAGAGTTAATTGTTTTGGCACAACAAGGTTCGGCATCTTTATTGCAACGAAAATTAAAACTAGGATACAACCGGGCCGGCAGAATAATAGATCAACTAGAAGCTGCAGGAATTGTTGGCCATTTTGAAGGAAGTAAAGCACGTCAGGTTTTAGTTCATGACAGTTTAGCTTTACAACAATTATTAGATGATGAAAAATTATAAAAAATAGAAAATTCATGACCAACACGGAAATGATTATATAAATATTCCACCTGCCTCGCCGGAAGGTGTAACCGATAAAAATCAATAATTATAAACAGATGAAAAACATTTTTAATTTATCAATAGTCCTATTTATTAGTTTAATCAGTTATTCTCAAAATGCAGATAATGCAAAAATTCTTCTTGATGAAGTATCATCTACAATGAATAATTATGATAATGTTTATATTGAATTTGATTATACTTTAGAAAACAAAGCTGCTGATGTAGAACAAAAAAATAAAGGCGATGTTACAATACAAGGAAATAAATATTTAGTCAACTTTTTTGATACAACACAGATCTATGATGGATCAAAAACCTATTCGATCATCCCCGAAAATGAAGAAGTGAATATTTCTACTGAAAGTACAGATGATGAAAACACATTAACTCCATCAAAATTCTATTCATTTTACAAAAAAGGTTACACCTATAGCTTAGATAAACAAAAACAGATTAATGGTAAAAAGATTCAATTTGTAAAATTGATCCCAATTGATAGCAATTCTGATATTGCTGAAGTGCTGATTGGCGTTGAGACAAAATCAAAACACATCCAACAAATAATTGAAACAGGTAATAATGAAACACAGACTATTTTAATGGTCAAAAAGTTTTTAGTCAACCAAAATTTGAACAATGATATATTTGTTTTTGATAATAAAAAATATGAAAGTTTAGGATATACTATCAATGATTAACAATATAAATATTGCGTTCTTCAATATAATATTTTTTAATGAAGATCTTAAATAAATACATACTTAAAAGTTTTATAACACCTTTTTTGGCAACATTATTAATTATACTTTTTGTATTAATAATGCAGGCCTTATGGCTTCAATTTGATAAAATTGCCGGAAAGGGTATTAGCATGATCATTATTTTTAAGTTTTTGGGCTACTTATCTTTAATGATGATCCCAACTGCTTTACCGATTGCAATATTACTCTCTTCAATAATGACTTTAGGTGGTTTGGCTGAAAATTATGAATTGGCCGCAATAAAATCAGCCGGTATTTCATTGCGTACTTTAATAAAACCGCTATTAGTTTTAATGCTAATATTGAGTTTTTTTAATTATTTGTTTTTGAATTATGCTTTTCCCTACGCCTCGTTAAAATCACAAAATCTAATCTATAATATGAAAATGAAAGAACCGGGTTTGGCTTTAGTTGCCGGTACTTTCAATACTGAAATACCGGGTTATAGTATTAAATTTGATGAAAAATACGGAGAAGAAAAGAATTTCCTTAAAAATGTATTGATCTATGAGATCCATGATAATCAAATAAATAACAAGGTTATTACAGCAAAAAAAGGAACAATTTTAAATGAAGAAGGCAGTAGATATTTAACTTTAGTACTTGAAGACGGACATTACCACGAAGATATAATTAGTAAAAGAACAACTATTGATGAAAGAAAAAGAATGCGTTTTAACAAAGCGAAATTCAAAGAATACACCGTAAATATTGATATTTCAAAAATTGGTAATTTTGATCCGGATGAAGTAAAATACAAAACCGGAAAACATATGTTGAGCTTAAGTCAGCTTAATTTTTATGTTGATTCTTTGCTGCCACCTTATGAAAACTATATTAATAATAAAGCACATAGAAGTTATGAAACACTTAGAGCAAAAAAATTATATGGTAATGATACCATTCCAGAAACTAAATTAAGTGATGATATTTTAGAAAATTTTTCAGAAGATGATAAGGTTATGGTTTTGGATAATGCAATTGAATTAGCCCGAAATAATCTAAATAGTATTCAGAGTTTTCAAAATATTGCTAAAGGGAAACAAAAAATAATAAACGCTTATAATACTGAGTATCACAAGCGTTTAGCATTATCATTTGCTTGTCTTGTTCTCTTTTTTATTGGAGCCCCTTTAGGTTCAATTATACGAAAAGGAGGTTTTGGTTTACCAATGATTATGGCAATATTTATTTTTGTTGTCTATTTTTTCATTTCAACTTTTGGTGAAAAAATGGCTACTTCTAATACAATTTCACCATTCTTTGGCGGTTGGTTAGCCACAATTATTTTATTGCCGTTTGGGCTTTTATTAATGAAAAGAGCCATCAACGATAAAGGAATTTTTAATATTGACAAATTCTTACAACCAATTAATAATTTCTTTAATAAGCTTATAAAGAATAATAAAACATAAAGTGTTAATAAGCAATTTAAATTATCCTAAAAATGGAAATTAAAAGCAAAAATATAATTCAATTAAACACTATTGAAGATGCCATTGAAGATATAAAAAAAGGAAAACTGATTATCGTTGTTGATGATGAAGATCGAGAAAATGAAGGTGATTTTGTTGCTGCTGCAGAAAGGGTTACACCAGAAATGATCAATTTTATGGCTACTCATGGTAGAGGCTTAATATGTGCTCCACTTACAGAAAAAAGATGTGACGAACTAAACTTAAATTTAATGGTGGGTAAAAATACCGTTCTCCATAATACGCAATTTACAGTTTCAGTTGACCTGATAGGAAATGGTTGCACAACAGGTATTTCTGCACAAGATAGAGCCAAAACTGTAAAAGCGCTTACTTTTTCCGATACAAAACCAGAAGATTTGGGAAGACCCGGGCATGTTTTTCCTTTAAGGGCCAAAACGGGAGGTGTTCTGCGTAGAACAGGTCATACCGAGGCTGTTATTGATCTGGCACGTTTGGCAGGATTAAAACCGGCAGGTTTACTGGTTGAAATTTTGAATGAAGATGGAACTATGGCTCGCCTACCCCAATTAATCAGAGTTGCTAAAAAATTTGACCTGAAGATCGTTTCTATTGAAGATCTGGTTGCCTATCGTATGAATCACGACTCTTTGATTGAAAAAATTGAAGACTTTTCTTTAGAAACCAGATTTGGTAAATTTTGTTTAAGAGCCTATAAGCAAACCACTAACAATCAAATTCACATCGCATTGACTAAAGGTAGTTGGAAATCGGATGAGGAAGTTTTGGTAAGAGTAAATTCTACTTTGATCAATAATGATATCATTGGCACACTTACCAATAACGCTGATAGTAAATTGGATAAAATGTTCAAACTAATCAATAAAGAAGGCAGAGGAGCAATTGTTTTTATCAATCAAGAATTTCAATCCTATGATTTGATCAACCGATTAAAACAACTTAAAATTAACCAGCATAATGATCTTTCCTATCCGGAAGTTGAAATGGATGAAAAAGATTTTGGAATTGGCGCTCAAATATTACACGATCTGAAGATCAGTAAAATACGTTTGATCTCCAGTGGAAAACATTTTAAAAAACGTGTAGGTATGATCGGCTACGGATTAGAAATTGTTGATTGTGTAGCATATTAACAAAAAAATATTACGATTTTTTATTTAATTTTACTTTAATGAATAAAATACGAAAAATATTATATCCTCTTTCTGTACTTTACGGTGAAATTACTGATATAAGAAATAAAGCCTATGATAAAAAAATATTGCCCTCTTCAACTTTTGACCTTCCGGTTATTGCGGTTGGCAATCTAAGTACCGGTGGTACCGGTAAAACACCCCAGGTAGAATATTTGATTCGCCTTTTAAAAAATGATTATAAAGTTGCTGTTTTAAGTAGGGGTTATAAACGCAAAAGCAAAGGTTTTCAAATTGCCAACAAAACATCAACTGCCTTACAAATTGGTGATGAACCTCTACAATATTATCGGAAATTTAATAATATTATCGTTGCAGTCGATACCGACAGGGTTAATGGTATCAATCAATTACAACATCTAGAAAACCCGCCGGATCTTATCTTATTAGACGATGCCTTTCAACATAGAAAGGTAAAAGCAGGATTAAATATACTACTCACAACATACGATAAGCTTTATGTTGATGATTCTGTATTACCAACTGGTGATCTGCGAGAAAAAATTTCAGGAGCTAATAGAGCAGAAATTATTGTTGTAACAAAATGCAAAAAACAGTTATCAGAACAAGAACAATTTAAAACTTCTCAAAAATTAAAACCTGAATTAAATCAAACTGTCTTCTTTTCAAAGATTGTTTATAAAAATAAGATCAAATCAAAAAATGATCAAATCAATTTTGATGAATTACACAGTTTTGAAATTTTACTGGTAACAGGAATAGCAAAAACACAACCCCTTACTGATTATTTAAATGCGCATAAGATATCGTTTAAGCATCTTAAATATTCTGATCATCATAATTTTACAAATAATGAAATTGATAAAATTGAAAATGAATTTTCAAAAATACCAAGTAAAAAAAAGATAATACTCACAACTGAAAAAGATTTTGTTAGAACATTTGAAGAGATCAATAATAATGTGTACTATTTACCAATTCTAACAAAATTCATTTCAAATGAAAAAGATTTTAATAAACTTATAATTAATTATGTACAACGAAATTCAAGAAACAGTTAAATTTTTAAAAGATAAAGGTATATCCACACCCGATTACGGCATAGTTTTAGGTACCGGTCTGGGGAGTTTAGTTTCAATCATAGATATCGAAATAGAAATACCTTATAGTGAAATTCCAAATTTTCCGGTTTCAACCGTCCAGGGCCATTCAGGTAAACTTATTTATGGTGCCTTAAGCGGGAAAAAAGTTTTAGCACTTCAGGGCCGATTTCATTTTTATGAAGGCTGGTCAATGCAGCAAGCAACTTTTCCTGTCAGGGTATGAAATATCTTGGAATTGAAAATTTAATTGTTTCCAATGCTTCCGGTGGTGTTAATTCAAATTTTGATGTAGGGGATATAATGCTGATCAATGATCACATCAATATGATGCCAGAACATCCGTTAAGAGGTGAAAATGACGATAGATTTGGCGATCGGTTTGTAGATATGCATGAACCCTATGATTTAAAAATGTTGGCTAAAATGGAGTCAATTGCTAAGAAAAATAAAATAAAGATCCATAAAGGAGTATATTTAGCTTTGCAAGGTCCAACTTTTGAAACTCCAGCTGAATACAGAATGGTTAGAATTATTGGTGCTGATGCAGTAGGAATGAGTACAGTACCGGAAGTTATTGTAGCAAAACATATGAAGATGAAGTGTCTTGGAATTTCTATAATTACTGATCTAGGAATTGAAGGACATATCGAAGAGGTCTCACATAAAGCGGTGCAAAATGCCGCAAAATTGGCCGAAAAAGGAGTTTGTAAATTGGTGGAAGAATTTGTTTTTCAAAATTAAAGGTATCCCAAAATCAAAAGACATCCACAGTTGTGGATGTCTTTCTAAACTTACTAACTCAAAATTAATTATAATGAAAACAAAATTAGTGGGGAATTCTGCTTTTCACTATTTATATAGCAAATACCATACCAATTAATTCGATTTACGTTAATTTTTTGTTAAAATACTTACTACTTCAAATGTTTATGAGCCCGATATGAAGATCTCACCAAAGCACCGCTTTCTACATGCCTAAAACCTAATTTCAACCCAATTTCCTCATACTTTTTAAACTGATCAGGTGTAATGTACTCTCTAACAGGTAAATGTTTTTTTGATGGTTGTAAATATTGTCCGATTGTAACTATATCAACTTTCGCTTTTCTTAAATCATGAAGTGTTTCAATTACTTCATCTTCAAGTTCACCTAAACCAAGCATAATACCAGATTTAGTCCGTTTTTGACCACTTTCTTTGATATATTGTAACACTGCTAGACTTCTGTCATATTTTGCTTGTATCCTAACTTCTCTGGTCAACCTGCGTACAGTTTCTAAATTATGTGAAATGATCTCAGGAGCAACTTCAACAAGCCTGTCAATATTTCTGTGAATTCCTCTAAAATCCGGTATAAGCGTTTCTAGTGTAGTATTAGGATTTGTCCTGCGAATTGCTTTAACCGTTTCTGCCCAAATAATTGATCCCCCATCTTTTAGATCGTCTCTATCTACTGAAGTAATTACCGCATGTTTGATTTTCATCAACTGAATTGATCGAGCAACTTTTTCAGGTTCATCCCACGCAACACTTTCAGGCTTCCCTGTTTTAACGCCACAAAACCCACATGAACGGGTACATATATCACCTAAAATCATAAAAGTTGCCGTACCTTCTCCCCAACATTCACCCATATTTGGACAACTTCCACTCGTACAAATAGTATTAAGATTATATTTATCTACAATACTTCTTAACTGTGTATATTTTTTTCCTACTGGAAGTTTAACCCGAAGCCATTCAGGTTTTTTAAATGGTAAAATTACTGATTCTTCTGACATTTTTATTCTAAAATTTGAGTGGACAAAAATACTAATAAAAAAGATTTTTATTAAAAACAAAAAGTTAAAATCTATCTGGTTCTGATAATGGTAAAGAATTTTCTAAACATCAGGAAATCTCAAAGAAACTTGTAACTTATTTTATTTTGCAGATCCATATTCTTCCTGGCAAAGGGATTAAATGAATATAACAATAAATTAATACGACAATATTTACCTAAAAAAACAGCTTTTAACAAAATAGATTAAAAAAAATATGATTATAAGCAAATTAAATAACAGACCAAGAAAATTATTAGGAAATAAAACCCCTAACGAAGTATTTTTAGCTAATTTTAACCCAAACGTTGCACTTATTAATTGAATCTAGCTTTAAATTATTGTCATGTACTTAAAAGTTTTACTCATAAATATTTACTATATTCGCAGATAACTAATCATTAAAAAATAGAATTATGTCTGTAAATTTATTAGACTTGGCTCAAGAGTATATGACTGATGCCATAGTTGAAAAAGCTGCATCCTTTTTAGGAGAAAGTAGTGAAGTAACAAAATCAGGAATGAATCATGTACTTCCTGCACTATTAGGTGGAATTATGAATAAAGCAGGTACACCTTCGGGTGCATCTGAATTGTTTAATATGGTGAATCGCTCTGAATTTGGAGGTTCTTTTCTAGATAATATTGGCAATCAAATTGGAGGTTCAAATAATAGTGTGTCAGATTTAAGTGGAAATTTGTTAGGCTCGTTATTTGGAAATAAACTAGGCGGAATCACAGATCTAATCGGTTCTGCAGTTGGTTCGAAATCTGGAACTAGTTCTGCCTTAATGAAGTTTGGTTTACCTTTGTTATTTGGAGTTATTAAGAGAAGTGTTGGAAAGAAAGGTATAAAAGGATTATTAGGGTTATTAGGTGGGCAAAAGGATTATTTGAAAAAAGCTTCACCAAGTGGCTTTATGGATAAAATTATGGGATCTCTTGGAGGAGGATCTTTAGATAATCTTACAGATAATTTATCTGCTCAAACACGTGAAACTGTATCTGACATTAAAGATAATGTTGAGAAAGGTGTAAAAAAAGATAATAACAATTGGTTAAAATATATAGGAATAGCTGCATTGGCACTTTTAGCATTTTATTTATGGAGAAACTGTGAAGGTGATACTACAAAAGTTGAGGAAAATGTAGAAAGTGTAGTTACTGATGTTAAAGATAACATTATTGAATCAACATCAAATATCGTAGATGATGCGAACGCATTATATGATGCTGGAAAGGATTTAGTTGGTAAAACTATTAAGGGTTTTGAGAACTTAGGAGAATTTGTGAAAATAGAACTAACTAACGGTACTGAATTGATAGTTCCTTCTAAAGGTCTCGAATATCAACTTATTAGCTTTATTAAAGGTGATAAAGCCATAGACAAAACTACTTGGTTTGATATGCGTCGTTTATTATTTAAAACAGGTTTAGCCGATTTGGATAACCGATCTATGGATCAAATCAAAAATTTAGAAAATATTTTAAAAGCGTATCCAAATGTAGAAATAAAAATTGGTGGTTATACAGATAATACCGGAGATAATGCAATTAATAAAACGCTTTCTGCGAACAGAGCAACAGCTGTGATGAAAGAGTTAATTAAATTAGGAGTAGATCCAAATCGATTAAGTGCCGAAGGTTATGGAATAGAACACCCAATAGCCGATAACAGTACCGATGCAGGAAGAGCATTAAACAGAAGAGTAGCTGTACGTGTAACCAAAAAATAATTTTTTGATAATTATAAAAAAAGCTGTCAATTGACAGCTTTTTTTATTTGAAATTAATAAACTACCTCGACCCAATGTTTTAATAAAAGTTACAGATCTTGAACTCATAAACTAATTTAGCTTATTATTTGCTATAATTTCAGATAATAATTTTCTAGCTCTCAACAATTTAACTTTTACATTAGTTAAAGGTTCTTCAAGTTGTTCGGCAATTTCTTTATAACTCAATTCATTAAAATAACGTAAGTTTATTACTTCTTGATAATGTGGTTTTAATTGTTTTATGAAAGCTTTTAACTGTGCTAAATTTTGTTCATTAATTAATTTATCAGCAGGAGAAGGCTCTTCGTCTGTAATTTTTAGAACTTCACTGTCAGTTTTGTGAATCGATACTGTTTCTGTTTTTTTTCTTCTTAAATGATCGATAAAAATATTTGAAGAAATTGAAATAAGCCAGGTTTTAAACTGGTATTTTTGATCATAGGTGTCAATTTTATCAAATGCTTTAGCAAAGGTTTTAATTGTAATATCTTCAGCCTCATTTTCATCTTTGCATTTACTCATCTGAAATCTATAAACATCTTTCCAATAAGTATTTAGCAAAGTTTTATAAGCTATTTGATCACCTTCTTTAGCTTTGTTAATATGTGAGATGATTTCAGAATTTTCGCCCATTTAGCAATTTAAAAAGTTAAAACATATATAAATTGATTACCACTTTTTTGGCGGTGAAATGATATTAGTGATAAAGATACATAATTGTGCACAAATAATTCCAATTTCTAACACAGGTGCTAAAAAAAACAAATCTGTTTCATTCAATTTTTTAGCGGACTTATATATTATAAGATACCAAAATAAAAAGCGGATAATAATTAAGATCAGTGTTAATTGAACATATATGTTCTTTAAAAGTAAAACAATTGCCAAAAACCAAAATAAAAATTGAGATATGTAAAAAAGTCCGAGTAAAATTTGATGAATCTTTTTGTAGTTATTCGCTGTTGTTATATGCCTTCTTTTTTGATTAAACCAATCTTTAATATTTGTTTTAGGGATCGAAACCGTAAAAGCAATTTTATTTGTACAAATTGAAGCATTCTCTTTAGTAGCTATCTGATTGATAAACAGATCATCATCACCAGACTTTATATGCATATGATCTTTAAAACCATTAGCGTTATAGTATTCATCTTTTGAATAAGCAATATTTCTTCCAACACCCATGTAAGGAATACCCAATTTGGCATAAGAAAAATATTGTAAAGCTGTCATTAATGTTTCAAATCTGATAAGCTTATTTAGAAAAGAGTTACTTATTTTTTCATAAGCTCCATAGCCTAAAACAATCGTTTTTTTATCGATAAAATTTGAACTCATGCCACTAACCCATTCTTTTGAAGAAGGCTTACAATCAGCATCCGTAAGTAAAACAAATTTATTTGATGCAGCATCGATCCCTTTTCCTAATGCAAATTTTTTACCATTACTAATATCCTTGGATAATGATATTAACTGAATTTTTGAAATATTTGGAGAGTTTTTATATTTATTTTTAATATCCTGCATTACTTGAAATGACAGATCGGTTGAAGCATCATCTACAAGAATAATCTCAAAATCCGGATGACTTTGTTCAACTAAATAAGGTAAGTTCTTTTTAAGATTTTCTTCTTCATTCTTAGCGCAAATAATTATAGAAACTGGTATTTCGTCCTCTAAATTAATAACTTTGGATTTTGACAAAGAAAATCTACCAAAAATAAATAAATAATAAAAAATTTGAATAATTACAACAATAAAAAAAGTAACAAAAAGTAACATCTTTTATTAAGAAAGTTTCTTTATATGTATGTGAGGGGTAGCATGTTGACCTTCATCTTTATTGTGACAACTGCCTTCACCTCCACAACCGCAAGATATTCCTTTGGCTCTTAGTTTTGCATTACTACCTGAACAGGTACCTTCAAATTCCCCGTCTTTTTTCGCCCAAATTTTTATAGCAATTCCAGCAAAAGCAAAAGCAAGTAACGCTATAGTAATTAAAAGAAGTTTCATCAGCTTAAAAATTTAAGATACAAATTTAATTATTTTATAAAATCTTTTGATTGAAATATATGATTATTTTGATAATTTTTTAGTGTTCATTTAATTAAAATTTCATAAGACTTAAAAGCATGAAATACATAATTATATTTCTTTTATAAATTCTCTAAAAATAGATCTGTATCCTGTTTAAAGTAATCGAGTGTAAAACTTTTATCAGTTTTACATTTACTTTTTAATAATTTAATATTGTCATTCCATTTATTTCCATCAAAAAATTCCAAACCTTTAAAATCACGGATCTTATACAACGATTTTTCACCGTAAGAAGTGCCTAAATAGATATGTTTGAGATTGTTTTTAGCTGCCCAGTCAATAACACTAAACATCATATACTTACCAAGTGAATATTCCTGAAAATTTAAATCAAAAAAAGCAAACCAATAGTGTAACATATCATTTTCAATAATTGCAATAACATATCCAACTTTTTTATCATCTAATGAAAATTCAAAAATATGGCTTATACTTTTTGTCTCAAATATGTAATTTAGCCTAGATTTACCTATGTTTTCACTAAACCGTTTTGCTGCGAAGTCTAAACAAAAAATTTGAAAATCTTCATTTTTTATATCAAAATCTTTAACGTTTTTAATGATATAACTAGGTGCTTTTTCTTCAATTTTTCTAAGAACCCGCCTATTTTCTGAAGTTTCTTTAAAATTTTTCAAGTCAACCCTTAAACTACGAGCCAAATAATAAGTTTCTTGTTTTAATTCAATATTATTTGAGTAAGGTAAAAAGCCTTTATTGTAGATATCAGACAATTCTTTTTGAAATTCTTTTATACAATAAATTGCATAATTAAAAGTATAAGTGCTGTAATCAACAAAACTTTCTGATCTAAAAATCTTCATGAAAATAAATATAATAGTCAGGATTTCATTTTGCCTACCAAAATGGCTATCTTAAAATAATATCCTGACTACAACTATTAATAAAGTACTAATCCTCGTCTTTTACCAGCAAATCTTTTTGTAGATTTTGTGGAACTGGTTCAAATGAAGAAAAATTAGTTTTAAATGTAGCTCTACCTTGTGTTTGTGAACGCAAACTGGTTGAATATTTATACATTTCAGCAAGAGGTACTTTTGCTTTAATAATTTGATGATTTCCATCACTATCCATACCAATTATAATTGATCTTCGCGATTGCAAATCGGTCATTACATTACCCATCAATTCTTCAGGAACTCTTACTTCTAGATCGTGAATAGGTTCTAACAACTTAGGCTTAGCATTTAAAAAAGCTTCCTTAAAAGCATGTGCTCCTGCTATTTTAAAAGAAATATCATTAGAATCTACCGAGTGCATCTTTCCATCAAAGATCATAACCCTTATATCACGTGCGTAAGATTTTGTAAGTGGGCCCTCTTCCATAACTTCTAGAATCCCTTTTAAGATTGCCGGAAGGTAACGTGTGTCAATTACACCACCTGTGATACAATTATAAAAGACTAGTTTTCCACCCCAATCAAGATCAATTTCTTCTTTACCTCTTATATTAAAACCCTCTGGTTCAGAAATTCCTTCGTGCCAAGGTTCAATTTTTAAATGAACTTCACCAAACTGGCCTGCTCCACCTGATTGTTTTTTATGTTTATAAGATGTTGTTGCAGGGCGTTGAATTGTTTCACGATAAGCAATTTTTGGTTGTGAAAATTCAACCTCTATTCCATAAATATTTTTCAATGTCCAATCAATTGTAGCCAAATGTAATTCACCTTGGCATGATAGTATTAACTGTTTTAATTCAGAAGAATAATTTGAAACTATCGTTGGGTCTTGACTTTTAATTTTTTTCATGAATTCGCCCAACTTTTCTTCATCTTTTTTATTTTTTGCATTCATCACCTTTCTAATTCTAGGCTCAGGGAAAATAATCGGTTTAATTGTGATTTCTTTCTTAGGAGAATGCAAAGTATCATTAGTTTCAGTACTTTTTAATTTTAATGTTGCGCCAATGTCTCCTGCTGATAATTTCTCAACAGATTCTCGCTTTTTACCGTCCATGATAAATAGTTGATTTAAACTTTCGGTATCTCCAGTACGAGAATTCACTAATTTATCATTTACTTTAATTTCACCTGATTTTACTTTAAAAAATGTTACCTGGCCTAAATTTGGTTCATGAAAAGTTTTAAAAATAAATAAGGCAGTAGGTTCACTTGATTTACATATAACATCATCGCCCTCAACACTTTGCTCAGGTTTTAAATCAGAAGCAGCTGGAGCTACATTATCAATAAATCCCATTAACCTACCTGTTCCCATATTATTTATTGCTGAAACACAAAAAACAGGAAACAACTCATGATTTAGCATGCCTTTTTGTATTCCTAAACGCATTTCATCTTCGTTAAGGGTTCCCTTATCAAAATATAATTCCATTAATTCTTCATCATTTTCTGCAGCTTTTTCTACCAACTCATTGTGTAGATAATCAGCAACTTCTTTTTGATCTTCAGGTATTTCAAGTTTCTCTGGTTTCCCTCCTTCTATACCAAATTTATACATCTTCATTTTTAAGACATCAATAATACATTGAGCCCCGTCGACCTTTAAAGGATACTGAATTTTAACTGCATTATTTCCTGCCAGATCTACAATACTTTTAAAGCTTTGATCAAAATTTGCATTAAGATGGTCTATTTGATTTACAACAAAAAGTGTAGGTTTTCTGAATCTATTGATATACGACCAAATGATCTCAGTGCCAACTTCAACTCCATTTTGTGCATTGATAACATTAACTACTGAATCAGCAACTCGCATAGTCGAAGCAATTTCACCAATAAAATCGTCTAATCCCGGTGTATCAATTATATTAATTTTATAATTCCTCCATTCTGTATGAAGTGGAGTTGCATAAATTGACGTCTCTCTTTCTTGCTCAATTTCGTGATAATCGGCTATTGTATTTTTATCTTCTATAGTTCCTCTACGGTTTATAATTCCCGCTTCAAATAACATGGTTTCGGCAAGAGTGGTCTTACCGCTGTTATGGGCGCCAACTAAAGCAATGTTTTTAATCTGTTTTTCATCGTATATTTTCATGGTAAATAAGTTTAATATTTCTTTCGCATAAAGTTATAAAAATTATTGTTACCAATATTATGATTTATGTTAGCGTTTAAGGAAAAATTAAAAAAAATCTATGTAATTTTTTTTATCATTTGATTTTAAGGAAGTTACTAATCCATATTCTTTACATTGGTAATTTATTTTTTAAATCTTCTATTATATTATATACAGCCGGGCAAACCTCAATATTTTTAAGCGTAAGATTAGTTATTTGAATAAACTTTTTTCGATTAGTATGTGGGTACTCACTGCATGCCTTGGGTCTAACATCGTAAATAAAGCAAGAATTATCTGAATCTAAAAAAGTACAAGGTGCATTTCGTAATACCATAAAATCGTCTTCATCTCGATATAAATACTTTTCAATAAACTGGTGTTCTTTTATACGCAAATACTTTGAAATTCTGACAATATCTTTTTCTGTAAATATCGGACTGGTTGTTTTACAGCAATTAGCACAAGTTAAACAATCCATTTTTTCAAATTCGGTTTCATGTAATTCCTGCATTATTAAATCCAGACGTTTTGGCTTTTTCTTTTTTAGAATGGAAAAATATTTCTTATTCTCAGCATGCTTTTCTTTAGCCAATTTTGGTAATTGTTCTAAATTAATTCTCATCTATTTAGTTTTTAAAAACCAAAAATAAATAATAACATTCATTTTTATGTTAAAATGGTTACTTTTGCGCCTTAAATTTATTATTATAAATGAATATTCAAGAATCTTTAGAAAATGCTGTAAAAGACGGAATGAAAACTTTGTTTGAAGTGAATATTCCTTCAGTAGAATTTCAAGAAACAAGAAAAGAATTTGAAGGTGACCTAACTGTCGTTGTATTTCCTTTTTTAAAATTTGTAAAAGGCAATCCTTTTGAAATTGCTACAAAATTAGGTAATTATTTAAAGAAAAATATTAGCGAATTATCTGATTTTAATGTAGTTAAAGGCTTTTTAAATTTAACGATTTCTGATAATTATTATTTACAATCATTTGACAAAATTAATAATTCTAAGAATTACGGAATAAAGAAAGCCTCTAACGATGAAAAATCTGTGATGGTAGAATATTCATCACCAAATACTAATAAACCTCTTCATCTAGGACATATAAGAAATAACTTATTGGGCTATTCAGTTTCAGAAATTATAGCTGCTACAGGTAAAAAAGTATATAAAACACAAATAATTAATGATCGGGGTATTCATATTTGTAAAAGTATGCTTGCCTGGGAGCGTTATGGAAATGGTGAAACTCCAGAGAGTACCGGATTAAAAGGCGATAAATTAGCGGGTAATTATTATGTGAAATTTGACGAAGAATACAAAAAAGAAATTACCTCATTAATAGCAAAAGGAGCATCTGAAGATGAAGCCAAAAAGAATGCACCCATTTTAGTTGAAGCTCAAAATATGCTGCGCAAATGGGAATCAGGTGATGAAAAAATTATCAGTTTATGGAAAAAAATGAATCAATGGGTCTATGATGGTTTTGACAAAACCTATGAAGAGTTGGGTGTTAATTTCGATATGAATTACTATGAAAGTAATACTTATTTACTTGGAAAAAATATTATCGCTGATGGTTTAAAAAGGGGTGTTTTTTACAAAAAAGAAGATGGTTCAGTTTGGATAGATCTTACTGAAGAAGGTTTAGATGAAAAAATTGTTCTCAGAGCTGACGGTACTGCTGTTTATATGACTCAGGATATAGGAACGGCAATACAGCGTTTTAAAGAATATCCTGATCTTGACAGTTTGGTTTACACTGTTGGAAACGAACAGGATTACCATTTTAGAGTACTTATTTTAATATTAAAAAAATTAGGATATGCCTGGGCGCAACATCTTTATCATTTATCTTATGGCATGGTTGATTTACCTTCGGGTAAAATGAAATCACGTGAAGGAACTGTAGTAGATGCTGATGAATTGATTATTGAGATGACTGATACTGCAAGGAGTATTTCACAAGAATTAGGTAAGTTAGAAAGTTATTCAGAAGAAGAAAAAGAAAAACTATATAAAACTATAGGCTTAGGTGCATTGAAATATTATATTTTAAAAGTCGATCCCAAAAAACGAATTTTATTTGACCCTAAAGAGTCTATTGATTTTAATGGAAATACAGGTCCGTTTATTCAATATACTTACGCAAGAATACAATCAATATTAAGAAAAGTTGATTTTGATTATTCCAAAAAAATCACAAATATCACATTACATCAAAAGGAGAAAGACCTCATAAAATTATTGGACTATTTTAAGGAAATTATTTATAATTCTGCGCTCAATTTAAGTCCGGCACTTTTAGCAAATTATACTTATGACCTGGTAAAAGAATACAATTCATTTTACCAGATTTTACCAATTTTGGGTAATGACAACTTACAGGAAAAAATATTGAGAACTCAAATTTCAAATCAAGTTGGAAATACTATCAAAAATGCATTTAAATTATTGGGAATTGATGTTCCTGAAAGAATGTAGCTTTTTTACATTTATGTACTTCTTATACTTATTTTTTTAATTATTGAATAAAATATGTTAACTTCGTACCTTAAAAGGTATTAAAAATACACTAAGAGAATGGTGTATTTTTTATTTTAAACGTTATGAAATTGAAAAAAATAATATTTTCGACAATACTTTTTTTAGCTTTTAATATTTCTTCAGCTCAATTAATTATGATTGACAGTGAAACTGGTGAATATAAATATGAAGAAGTTATTCAGGTTGAAGGAGCCACTAAACAACAATTGATAGAAAGAGCTGAAGATTGGACAATTTTATACTATAAAGAGGAATCCAGGATTACTGTTGATACTACCAATACTTTAAAAAAATTAGGTCTTCATAATTTTTCATGGAAGTTTATGGATACAAAGAATATTTCTCTTCAATTAATCTACGATATTGAAATTAAAACAAAAGATAACCGCTATAAATATATCTTTTCAAACTTGCGTATTGGCAGAATTGTGTTACACGAAGTTGATGCTGTAGAATTAAAAAATTATATCGGCAGGTTTCCTACAAAATACCAAATAAATATTGAAGAACCTATTGATACTGAACTAACAAAAGCAGCATTATCTTTAGAGAATTATGTAAAAACCCAACAATTTGAAAAGGTTGATGATGATTGGTAAATTACAATAGATCCAATACTCTTTCTAATGCCATACCTCTAGATGCTTTTATTAACACTGTGCTTTTTTTAATATCATTTGGCTCAAAATTATTTTTAAACTTCTCAAAATCTTCATATTGTTTTATTGAGGAATCATTTAAAACTATTTTTGAAAAGAAATTACCTATCAAAATAGCATCCATATTTTTTGACTGTAAAAGATTTGCAATATTTTGATGCTCTTTTAATGAATCTTTTCCAATTTCAAACATATCTCCTAAGATTGCCATTTTTCTGGCATCTGTTAATTGAGCTAAATTTTCAATTGCAACTTCCATGCTATTGGGGTTTGCATTATAAGCATCTAAAATAATTTTATTTGATCTCTTTTGTATAATTTGAGATCTGTTATTACTGGGGGTGTAATTTTCAATTGCATCTTTAATTTTTGATATTTGCACTTTAAAATATCTCCCTACAGCCACTGCCGTAGCAATATTCAAGTAATTGTATCTACCAATCAACTGACTATTAATTATTGTTTGGTCAAACTGCAATGAAACATATGGATCTGCCATTAAAAATGTTACAGGATAATCAGAATCTTTTCCACCAAAAGTGATTTTATTCAATCCTTTAGTGTTTTCAATTTGAAGAGGATCATCTGTATTCACAAAAACTTTTTGATCGTGCTCTTTTATATGACGGTACATTTCAGTTTTAGCTTTTATTACACCTTCAAGGCTTCCGAAACCTTCTAAGTGCACTTTTCCAAAATTAGTAATATCGCCATAATTGGGAAGTGCAATATTACAAAGAGCCTCAATTTCTAAGGGATGATTGGCGCCCATTTCAACAACACCAATCTCAGTGTCAGAATTCATAGATAAGAGTGTAAGTGGGACACCAATATGATTGTTCAAATTTCCTTTTGTAGCTACACATTTATATTGCTGGCTTAAAACTGCATTGATCAATTCTTTAGTTGTAGTCTTACCATTACTTCCGGTTAAAGCAACAATTGGAATATTCAATTTCTTTCTATGAAAAGTTGCTAACTTTTGTAAAGTTGATAAAACATCATCCACTAAAAATATTCTTTCGCTTGTTTTATATCTTTCTTCATCAATTACAGCGAATTTTGCTCCTTTTCGCAATGCTTCTTCAGTAAAAACGTTACCATTAAAGTTATCCCCTTTAAGTGCAAAATACATACTATTAGTAAGATCCTTTCTTGTATCTGTTTCAACTTTATCACATTGAATAAAATAATTATATAGGTCTTTAATTTCCATAGGTAAATATAAAAAAAACTCAATATCAAAAATGATATTGAGTTTTTTATTTATAGTTATTTTTAATGCTATTTAGCTTTTCTACCTTCTTTTCTTCTTCTTGAATAAGACATTTGTCCTAATTTGTCAGTAGCACATCTAAATCCTATATAATTTGTAGCCATATACTCTGGTAAATATCTACGTTGTGCAGGATCTAACCAAAAAGCTCTATCTTTCCATGATCCACCTTTATAGACACGGGTTTGATCACTTATCAAAGTTGTTCTTTTCTTGGTGTCATACTGTTGAATAATCAATCCGCTTTCACCAATCTGACGTGGTATTTCGGGCGAATTATACATTCTTGGTGTGGCATCCCGATCATCTTCATCTTTAAAAAATTGGTTTGTCGAAGCTAAATCGCCATCTCTACTATCAATGTTATATGCTTTTTCATAATTTCTCCTCATAAAAGCATCGCGTTTGGTAATTGGTACATATTTAATACTACCGGGTAAATCTTTTGGTACAAGTTTACCGTTGTCTAAAGTGTCAAACTCTACTGTATTATAATCAACTACTACAACATTACCGTATTCATCAATTTTCTTTTTAGTGAAAACATTTCCTCTAAAATAACTAAAGTCATTTGCATCATTGTCGATAATCGGACGATAAACATCGGCTACCCATTCAGCAACATTACCTGACATATCGTATAAACCAAAAGCATTGGGTTTATATGATTTAATCCTCATAGTAATATCAGCACCATCATTACTCCAACCTGCTAATCCACTATAATCACCTTTACCTAGTTTGAAATTTGCCAATTGATCTCCTTGATATCTTCTTGATTGTTCACGTGTTGTATTACCACTCCAACTATATTTTTTACGACCTCTAATCGAGTTGTATTCTCTATTTTCAACTTCGGCTTTAGCGGCATATTCCCACTCAGATTCTGTAGGTAATCTAAATCGTTGTTGCATTATACCATCAGATATTTTTACATGACGTCCGGTAAATGAACCCTTTTCAGAACCTTTAGACTTTTTTGAAAAATCTTTAATCCCTTTATGATAAATGGTAGAATCACCATTAAATAATAAGTTCGGATTGGCTAGATAAGTTTCGGTATCAAAACGATTAGCACCTTCAACTCTTAATGAATCATGATCAAATAACGTATGTAGAACACCTTTGTCAATTAATATTTTTTCATTTACACGATCTGTTCTCCATCTACAATATTCTGTAGCCTGACCCCATGAAACGCCAACAACAGGGTAATCAGCATAAGCTGGATGACGCAAATAGTTTTCAGTTAACAACTCATTAAAACCTAAGGTATTTCTCCAAACTAAGGTATCCGGCAAAGCTGCCTGGTATATTTTACGATAAGTATCATCCGAAGGTGGAAATACTTTTTCTAAATATTGTAAATACAAAACATACTCACGATTTGTAACCTCAGCCTGATCCATATAAAATGAACGTACTTGTTGTTTAACTGGAGTTGTGTTCCAATCAAACATAACGTCATCTTGTACACTACCCATAGTAAATGTACCACCCTCAATTAAAACCATACCGGGAGGTGGTGGACTTTCTCTATAATTTGAATTGGTTTCAAAACCTCCATATTTAGGATTGTTATACTCCCAACCGGTAAGTGTTGAAACATTCTTACTACTCT
>JAOZVI010000184.1 GCA_029938265.1 Flavobacteriaceae bacterium
GACACCCACTCCTTTACCGCACAGTTGATCCAGGAATTTAGTGATAAATCACCTTCCCAGGCAGCAAAAATACTTCTTGCCCAGGGAGGAGAAGCAAAGATCGACATGCTTTACCGTCTTTTAAGATACAGACATATATCAGTACGAAAAATTCATGGGCTCTATCTGGAGAGCGCACGACGGAATATCGCATTGACACCTATGCTGGATGTCTATGATGGCGAAAAGTGGCAACTCTATGATCTTAACAAAGGGAAAGTCACCCGTGATAAGAACTTTTTTATCTGGAAGCAAGGGGGAGGTTCACTGCTTGATGTCACAGGGGCAAAAAAATCCAACATTAGATTTTCTATTAATGAACGTCAGGTTCCCGTACAATATCTTCTTGACAAAAAAGAGCTTCTGGACAAAGCAGCCATATTGGACTTTTCACTCTTCACATTACCTGTATCAGAACAGAATGCCTATCAGCATATCTTATTGGTGCCTTTTGGTGCATTGGTCGTGGTATTACTGAGGGTATTGATCGGATTACGTACATCAGGGACATTTATGCCTATATTGATAGCCTTGGCCTTCATGGAGACCACTCTGTTTGCCGGACTTATCATGTTTATTGTTATTGTAGGCATAGGTTTGGTCATTCGTTCTTATCTAAGCAGTCTGAACCTCTTACTGGTGGCCAGGATCTCCGCCGTGATGATCGTGGTCATCATGATCATGTCCTTTATGAGTATTTTAAGTTTTAAACTGGGCATTAAAGAAGTGATGACGATCACCTTTTTCCCTATGATCATCTTGGCTTGGACGATTGAGAGAATGTCCATACTCTGGGAAGAAGAAGGGCCTAAAGAGGTGTTTATTCAAGGGGGAGGATCTTTGATCGTAGCTGTATTTGCCTACTTTGTAATGAGTGATCCTTTTGTTTCACATACAGCTTTTAACTTTCCGGAATTACTACTGGTGGTATTGGCAGGGATCATCCTCTTGGGACGTTACAGTGGGTATCGTTTGAGTGAACTGATTCGATTTAAGTCAATGGTGAACTAAGTAATGTTTGCTAATCCTTTCAAACTTAAAAAACTCGGTATTTTGGGTATGAATAAACGTAATATTCATTATATTGGCGGAGAGAATGACCGTAAGTATTATCCCTTGGTGGACAACAAGCTCAAGACAAAAGTAGTTGCCGAAAATGCTGGTATTGCTGTACCTAAGTTACTGGCAACTATAGAACGTCAGTCACAGCTTCGCAAATTGAAAGACATATTAGCCCCTTATGATAAGTTTGTGATCAAGCCGGCACAAGGAAGTGCCGGTAAAGGTATTTTGGTGATCGTGAATCGCGAAGGTGATACGTTTTTTAAACCAAACGGACAGAGACTGGAGCTTAGGGATATTCACCGTGACATCTCCAACATACTAAGCGGACTCTATTCTCTTGGCGGTAAACCTGATGTTGCGATGATTGAAGAATTGGTTGAATTTGACCCTATCTTCGAACGTTACAGTTATGAAGGTGTACCCGATATAAGGGTCATTATCTATAAGGGTTACCCTGCTATGGCTATGTTACGATGTTCAACCAAAGAGAGTGACGGCAAGGCAAACTTACATCAAGGTGCAGTGGGGGTGGGTATAGACATGGCATCAGGAAAGGCACTTTTTGCTGTGCAGCATGATGACCCGGTCACAAAACATCCTGACACGGGGTATGATTTTTCAGAACTTAAAATACCTCACTGGGAGAAAATGCTTACCTTGTCAGCATCCTGTTATGAAGTCACCCATTTAGGATACCTCGGTGTCGATATCGTACTGGATAAAAAGCTGGGTCCACTGATCCTGGAGTTAAATGCCCGCCCTGGTCTGGCGATACAGATCGCCAACAGGACAGGCGCGCTGAAACGTTTTGATATGATAGACACACAATCAGACAATGCAGATATTACAGAGAGGGTCACATTTTCCATGAATCATTTTGGAGCACAATGATATAATAAATTGAGGTGATAGTATGCGAATCGTAATTATTGGCGGCGGGATCGCTGCAGCGTATCTGGCTAATCGTATCAAAGATCTTTCATCTGATGTAGAGGTATTGATCGTATCTGAAGAGATGTTTTCTCCTTATGACAGGATACACCTTTGTGCCCTTGTGGATAAGAGTGCAACTATGGAAGATATCTCTCTACAAATTAATCCCACAGTTCAGATCGCGCTTAACGAAGAAATCACATCTATCGATAAAAAATCAAAAAGAATATTTTCTGAGCACTCCGTATTCAGTTATGACAAACTCATCATCGCAACAGGTTCCCTACCCCAAACACTTTTTGACATTAGCAAACTCAAAAATGCTGCTGTATTTCGATCTGCTGAGGATTGTAAAAAAATCAGTGAAGGGTTGAGAGACAGAGAAGTGGTCATCGTGGGTGCTGGTCCTATAGCGCTTGAACTCATGGAGACATTGAATAAGATGCAAAGTGTGACACATATCACCCTACTCGTACGTGGAGATTCTCTTTATGACAAAATGTTATCTCCTCAGTCAAAAGAAGAGATAGAGTCTTGTTACCTTAAAAATGGAAAGATCACTATCTCCTATGAAGATGAGATCATTGAAAAGCAAATTGAAAATGATGAAATTGTACTTTTAAAAACAAAAAAGATGGAGATCAAAAATCCCTTTTTGATCTTTGGTATGGGTATCAAACCCAATGTAGATTTTGCCAGAGAGAGTATTGCTTGTGACAGAGGTATACTCACAAATAATAAAATGCAAACAGTAGATGAAAACATTTACGTTGTAGGTGAAGCTGCGCAGGTTAAAGAGTTAGATTTTATAGCCGGTCATGTCAAAGCCTGTACACTGCAGGCAGATGTAGCCATTGCAAATATACTTGCTTTGGAAGAAAAGGTATTCCACTTAGGCATCATGACCGATATGCTTAAAGTGGGTGAGTTTGAACTCATTGACGTACGGTCACCTGACTATGGATCGAAGTTTGAAAAGATCTTGATCACTTCTGAGAAAGATCAGCGTATAGATGAATATTTTGTCAAAGATGACAAACTCACACGTTTCATCGGGATCAACACCAATGAAGACATAGGCTATCTGGAATCTATCATGCAAAACGCTCAGAGTATAGACCCTACTTATCTTTATCAAAACAGACATATTGGTGACAAAGGCAGGCTTGTCTGTTCCTGTGAACATGTGTATGATCAGGATATCGTCAATACCGTAGTTTCAACCGGTGTAGAAAACTTTCTGGAGTATGGAGCGTTTTCGCAGGCAGGTCGCGTATGTGGCAAATGTAAAAAAATGGTTGAGGATGTGATCAAAAACTCACAGTATCTCATTGACCCTAACTTAGTAAAAAAGAGTCCTGAGGATATTGCAAGAGAGCAAGAGATCGCTTTGGTTGAAAAACGTATAGAAAAATATAACCGCTTACATCCCCATAATCAACTTGATCCGGAACAACTCTCTGCCTCTTTAGATGCCTTTGACATTACGGCTCAAGACGTTAACAGCTGGGTATCCATGGTCACAGCAACTATGCAGCTTCATCCGGAATATGAGGGAGTTGTCAAAGATGGCGTAGAGAATTTAAACAAACTTCCCATTATCTGGCTTGAGTTGGCTGACTGTTCGGGGAACTCTGAAGCTTTTATCAAGTCTGCACACCC
>JAOZVI010000063.1 GCA_029938265.1 Flavobacteriaceae bacterium
TAACAACTTTGAATTCCATATTCTTATCAACAAACTGATCGTAATCTCTAATTGGTTTTACATCAATTTGAGAACCCGGTAAGAAAGCTTCAATTCCAAAAACATCAACGATCATTCCCCCTTTAGTTCTACATTTAACAAAACCAGTAACAATTTCTTGCTTGTCATGTGCACTGATCACTCTTTCCCAAGCTTTTATTACTCTGGCTTTTCTATGTGATAAAACTAATTGTCCGGTACTATCTTCTAATTTATCAACCTTTACTTCAACAACATCACCAACTTTTAAATGTGGATTGTATCTAAACTCATTTAATGAGATAACACCTTCAGATTTAGAATTGATATCAATTATTGCTTCACGATCTGTCATTCTGATTACAGTACCGTCAATAACCTGACGCTCTTCAACAAAACCAACTGTTCCAGATAAAGCAGCATCAAATTCTTTATATAACTCTTCATCAATAACTTCAATACCTTCCTGATATTTTTCCCAATCAAAATTATCTAAAAATTCTTGTGTATTTTGAGGTTTAGCTTCAACTGCTTCTTCTTCAACTTTTTCTTCAACTTCTATAGTTTCATCAACTTTTTCAGTTATTGTTTCTTTAACTTTCTTAGCTACAGTTTTCTTTTCAACAACTTTAGTTTCAGTTTCTTCAACTTCCTCAGCTTTAGCTTCCTCTACTATTTCTTCAACTTTTTCTTTAACTTTTTTCTTAACAGCTTTTTTTACTTCTTTTACAGGCTCTTTTTCTTTTTCATCAATCACCTCATAAACAGCTTCAGCATTAAATTCTTTTACTAAAAGATAATAGAAAATAGCTCTGTATTTAGAATTGTTTTCACTTCCCATTTTTTCACAAACAGAAGCAATAGCTGCATCAAGTTTTTCATCATTCTCCAATCCTAATTTTTTAATCAAGAAGTTTTTCTTTACTGTTTCTAATTCTGATTCTTGAGAACAAGAAACTAACTGAGCATCTTCTTTATAAATTGAAGGACCTAATCCTTTAGTTACCAATTTAAATAAATCTGCATCAATTTCTATACCTAGTTTTTTTGCTTCACCAGTGTATAGTTCAATTTTTTCATCTAATTTAGACATAAATAATAATTTGTATCTTATTGTTTTTCAGATTCTTGAACGATAAAAACGGTTAAGAGATATTAAACATTAATATTTTTATTTCCCTAATGGAATCTGTACTCGTCAAAAAGGGGTGCAAAAATACGTATTAATTCACGATTTGACAATAGGAAAAATCAAATATTTTTGAAAATGTTAGACCAAGAATTTAAAATAGTGATTCAATGATATTTTTTTCAGTAATTCCTTCGGCTTCAGCTTTATAATTCTTGATTATTCTATGGCGTAAGATTCCTTGTGCAACTGCCTGGACATCCTCAATATCAGGTGAAAACTTTCCGTGAATTGCACCATGTGCTTTTGCCGCCAAAACTAAATTTTGTGAAGCTCTTGGTCCTGCTCCCCAATCAATATAATTTTTTACAATTTCAGGAGCTTTATCTGAGTCAGGACGGGTTTTAGTCACCAAATTTACAGCGTATTCAATCACGTTATCTGCAATAGGAATTCGTCGGATAAGATGTTGAAAATTTAAAATTTCCTGAGCGTTAAATACAGGATTTATTTTAATGACTTTATCTGTAGTAGTATTTTTTGCCACTTGAATTTCTTCCTCAAAACTTGGATAATCCAAATAAATTGAAAAAAGAAACCTATCCAACTGTGCTTCGGGTAAAGGGTAAGTTCCCTCTTGCTCAATAGGGTTTTGTGTTGCCAATACAAAAAAAGGTAAATCTAATTTATAATGATGACCTGAAACAGTAACTGAGCGCTCTTGCATGGCTTCTAATAATGCTGCTTGTGTTTTTGGAGGGGTTCGGTTAATTTCATCTGCTAAAATAATATTTGAAAAAACAGGTCCCTTTATAAATTTAAAATGCCGGTTTTCATCTAATATCTCACTTCCTAAAATATCAGAAGGCATTAGATCCGGCGTAAATTGAATGCGTTTAAAATTCAACCCTAATGTTTGTGCAACTGTATTAACTAACAACGTTTTTGCCAAACCGGGCACACCAATTAACAAAGAATGTCCGCCACATAAAACAGATAGTAACACATGATTAACTGCGTCATGTTGGCCAACAATTATTTTAGCTATTTCTTGCCTTAATAATTGATGACTTTCAACAAGTTTTTTAATTGCAGCTACATCAGACATGTTTGTCTATTTTTTTGTCCAATTACTTTTAAAATTGCAATCTTTATATTTTTCATTAATTTTAATATAAGTATCACCTATTTTATCATTTGCCCATTCATCAATAGTTTCCTGTTTCTTTTTTTGAAGAGCGAGATCTTTTATCTTAACATAATCTATAGCAAGATTTGCAATATGAGAATCTGTTTTGCTTTTTATCAGGATAAACTTGTACATTTTTTTACCCTGACGAGTTTCTTCATAAAAAACATCTGAATACTCTCCAGCTTTTAAATTACTCACTCTTGCGTACAGATCAGGATCCATATTTGTAAGTTCAAAATGTGTATCGCTAGTTACTGGATTCATAATCAAGCCTTTACTAAGTCGTGTTTCCTTTTCTTCAGAATATTTTAAAACAGCATCTTCAAAAGTTATTTCATTTTTTAAAATTTTAAATCTGATTTTATTTAAAGTGTCTTTGGCCTTATTTAAAACTTCATCACTAATTTTGGTTTGTAAAAGCAAATGACGAGCATCTCTTTCTTTACCCTTTATTTTTTCTACAGTTAGAATATGATAACCAAAATCAGACTTAAATGGTTCAGAAATTTCACCTTCGTTCAAGCTAAAAGCGGCTTCTTTAAATTCTTTTACAAAAGGACTCTCGCGGGTTATTGTATATAGTCCGCTGTTTTGACTTACACCCGGATCTTCAGAATACAATATGGCTTTCATTTTAAAACTTTCACCATTTTCAATTTGTTTTTTAAAATCATTCAATTTATCGATAATCCTTTGTTTTTCTTCATCCGAAGGTTTAATATTTAACACTATTTGTGCTAATTCTATCTCTGCACCTATTTCTGGTAAGTTATTATCCTTTTCTAAACTTTTATAATAACGCTTAACTTCTTCGGGAGTTATATCAATATCGGCAGTAATTTCCTGTTGCATTTTACCTACAAGCAATGCCTCTTTTTCTACTTGATATAATTCTTCGTTCATTTCTTTAATACTTTCAAAACCATAAAGTTCAAGCATTTTTTCGGCAGAACCAAGTTGTTGCGTAAAGTATTGTATTTTACTTTGTACTCTTTCATTGATCTCACCCTCTGAAGCGATAACACTATCAATTACAGCGTGGTGCGCTAATAATTTTCTATGCATTATTTGTTCTAACATTTCACAATCATTAACTACGGCTTTTCCATCACTTTGTTGTAATAACTCTTGTTTAAATGCTTCTATTTCAGAATTTAATACAATATTTTTTCCAACAACAGTCGCAACTCCATCTAACTTTATCCGTGTTTGTGCATTGATTTGTAAACCTAAACCTAATAAGGTAAAAAGTAATATTTTTTTTATCATTCTAATACGCTTCAAATTGTTTGTTTTTGGTTGCATCCTCTAACAAGGATTTCTCAATTTCTTTTAAAAATTCTAATTTACGTTTGTGTAAGATCATCTGTTTTATAGTTGGTTCTACATAACTTTTAGGAGCAATATCATTTCTGTACAGAACGTTTTTTAGAGCCACCAAATATACTTCTAATGAATCTTCTTTTTGTAAAAAATTGATCTTTTTTAATTTTCTTTCTTCATTTAAAAATGGTAGTTTTTTTATTACAGATACATAACTCACCCAAATAGAATCATTTAGATTAAACGAATTGAATTCTAATTTTCTTTCATCAAGCTTAATCAGATCTTCTATCTCATCCGATTTAAAAAGCTCTGTCAATTCTTTTCGATCATTGATATCTTTATTGAATTGAATATATTTTATTTTTACAAGTACTTTATTTAAACGGTAAATATCTTTATTGCTTTCATAGTAATAATCAATGTCTTGGGAGGTAACAACAGTATCTAAATTTTGTTTAATTATCGCTTCTTTATATCTGCTAATCAATAAATCTTTTCGGTAATCATTAACCAATTTATCAATTTCACTTTTTTTATCATCAACATTAATTTTTGATTTTTGAAGAAGTAATTGTTCTGTTGCCCATGAATTTATAAAATTGGCTCTAAAAAAAATACTGTCATCTCGTGTATAATCAACCGGTAATGATTTAATAAAATCTTCTTCATATAAATAAGAATCATTGACTCTGGCAATCGCGTTTACGTTTAACTCTTTTTGTTCGCATGCTGCCAGTAAAAAAATCAATGATATAGTTAAAAATCTCTTCATTTTAATCATCTATTTCTTTCTTTAAATTTTTTAAAGCCTTTTTATTAATCTCCACTTTATACCTATTATGTAATTCTTTTACCCATTCTTGCTCTAAATAATTTTGGTAGTCATTCAAAACCTGACCTCTAGTTTCATCTAATTCTTTAAGCTCAGCTGGTAATATTTCTATAATATTTCCAATAATAAAATGGTTCTTATCAACTTTATAAATTTTAGATACACCTTTAATAAAATCATAGTTTTCCGGTAATTTATTGCTATCTTCTTCAACTATCCCTTCATTAAACAGAACATGAATTGTAGCATCTTCATTTATCAAAAGTTTAATTTCATCTATAGTTTTATTCTTTAGCATTAAATCTTTAACCAATATGGCTTTATCATAATTATTACATGTGGCAATGATAATCTTGGCTCTCTTTTTCCAAGAATAATTTTTATTATTCTGATCGAAATATTGCTGTAAACCTATAGAATCTTTTTCTGCTTTATCCCAAATATTATTCTGTAAAAGATCAAAAAGCAACAAACCATCCGAGTACTCTTTAAAAATTATTGCAAAATCATTATTTATCTCTTCTAAATGATTTTTATAATATTCAATAATCTTATCTGTTCTGTATTCAGTGTATATTTCTTTTGATGTTTCATTATCTTTATTCAAAGATTTTTTGAATTCATTCAACGTATAATTCTCATCTTCAATAGTTAATAAATTTTTATCTTGTGAATTTGGAGGTATATCATTATTGTATATCTGATTCAATAAATTCTTATCTTCAGTTATTTTATAATCATTTTCTAGTTTTTTAGCCAATGATTTTTTAATAATGATAGATCTACTTCCATTTTCAATTTGTTGCTTTAGGTTTTGTTTTAATTCATCATAGCTTTTAATCGGATATTTATTTGTCAGCTTTAAAATATGCCAACCATAATTTGAGGAAAAAGGTTCAGAAATATCCCCAACATCTTTCATTGAAAAAGCAATCGAGTCAATTGGATTAATTAATTTACCTGAACTGAACTTAGGCAGCAATCCACCTTTTTGCGCACTGGACTGATCATCAGAATAATTTTTAGCCAAATAATCAAACTTTTCTCCTTGCAGTAATTTTTTGTAAAGTTCAATAATTTGTTTTTTTGCATAATCAATATCATCTTCTTTATTTTTTATAAAAATATGCGCTATTTCAATCTCTCCTTTTGAAGATCTTTTATCATTTATCTTTAAAATATGATAACCAAATTTAGTTCTAAAAGGCTTTGAAATTTCTCCTACAGGGGTATTGTAGGCAGTACTTTCAAAAGAATATACCATGTCAAATGCAGAAAAATATCCCAAATTACCATTATTATGCTTTACTGAAGGATCTTCAGAATACTCTTTCGCCACTTGTTCAAAAGCTACACCACTTAAAACTTTATTTCGGGCTTCATTAATTTTATTATATGCATTTAATGTATCACTTGGAGAAGCATCAACAGAAACTTTTATTAAGATATGACTTACATTTATTTCATCTATAGTTCGCGCATAAGCTTCTTCAACAAGTAGCTCACTCACTTCATTATCAACTAAATATGGCAAAATAAGTTGTTCTCTATATTTTGACAATTCATTTTTAAAAGAAATAGTTGTGTCTAATTCTAAATCATAAGCATATTGTAGTTTTAACTTAAAATCAATAAACATATTGAGATAATCATCAACACTTTTTTGATTACTGTCTATAATAATATCTTTATTTTTTTGATAAACCCTTATAAACTCTGAAGTATAAACAGGTTTCTTATCAATAGTCAATAAAACCTCATCTTTAATTTGTGCATTAACAATGCTAATCACAAATAAAAAAACCGTTAAGAGAACTCTATTTAACATTATATTATTTGTTCTAAAAATCAAAAATTGAGTATCTACCTGAGTAAAAATTAAAAAGTTCAAAAATATTTTTTATTATTTAATGTCTTAGTTAAAAATATCATAAAGATATTACTCCTTCAACTTTAGTTACTTCCTTATATTTTTCAATAATTTCATCGGCTGTTTTCATGTTCACTAAAATTGTTAAACTAGTATATTTTCCTGTTTTAGAGGGTTTTGAGTTTATCACTGCACCCATATTATCAAAAACATGCTCAATTTCTTTAAATTTATCATCAGAAGCAGGAATAATAAACTTATACATGTATTCTGTTGGGAACTTTGTAGTTTCTAATAAAGTTTTTTTGAGTTTTTTATAAAATTCAGTCTCTTTACTCATTCTTACAATACATTTTCAATTTTCAAAAAGCAAATTTACAATTATTATTTTCTTAATTTTGAAAATTGTTCTTAATTTCAATTGTATGCAAGAAAAAATTATCATTACCGGAGGACCTGGCACAGGAAAATCAACTGTTTTAAATGAGCTGCAAAAACAGAATTTTTTATGCATGCACGAAATATCACGAGATATTACCTTGCAGGCTCGTAAAACAGGTATAGAACAATTGTTTTTAAAAGATCCAGTATTATTTAGCAAATTGCTTTTAGAAGGAAGAGAAATTCAATATAAAAATGCACATGAAAGTAGTGCAGATATTGTTTTTTTTGACAGGGGTATTCCTGATATCAATGCATATATGAATTATATGGGTATTCAATATGATGATTCATTTATCAAAACCTGTCAAACAAATAGGTATACCAAAGTTTTTATTATGCCGCCCTGGGAAGAAATATATATAACTGATAATGAGCGATATGAAAGTTTTGAACAAGCTTTAGCCATACATAATCATTTGAAAAACACATATGTGAGCCTTGAATACGAACTAATTGATGTTCCTTTTAACTCAGTTAATAAAAGGGTTGAATTTATTTTAACTACCCTGAAATTAGACAAATGACCTCTGCTGAGAAAATTCTGCATAAATATTGGAAGCACGAAAGTTTTAGAAAACCTCAAGCTGAAATAATTAAGGCCGTTTTACAAGAAAAAAATGTAATGGCACTTTTACCTACGGGAGCAGGTAAATCTCTCTGTTTTCAAATACCTGCTTTATTAAAAGAAGGTGTTTGTATCGTTATTTCACCTCTAATTGCATTAATGAATGATCAGGTTGAAAGTTTAAACAAAAAAGGTATCAAATCAATTGCCCTTTCTTCAAAATACACTTATAATGATATTATAACTGCTTTTGACAACTTGCAATATGGCAATTATAAGTTTTTATACTTATCTCCTGAAAAATTGCAATCAGAATTAATTCAGGAAAAAATAAAACAACTCAATGTAAATTTAATAGCAGTCGACGAAGCACATTGCATTTCAGAATGGGGTCATGATTTTCGTCCATCCTATCTAAAGATCAACACTTTACAAAAAATGCATCCACATGTCAATACGATAGCACTTACTGCAACTGCAACAACTAAAGTAATTGATGATATTATTGATTATTTAAATATTGAAAAAGTATCAATATTTAAACAATCTTTTTTTAGAAAGAATTTAAGCTTTCAAATAAAATATTCTGAAGATATTTTAAATAGACTTCAACAACTTTTATCTCATTTTAAAGAGCCTGTCATTATTTATACAAATACAAGAAGATCATGTATTCAAATTTCAACATTTTTAAATAATCATAATTATAGATCTGGTTTTTATCATGGCGGATTAACTTTTGATGAAAAAAGTGCTGCTTTTAAAAATTGGTCGAATGAAAAAACACCCATCATAGTTGCAACTAATGCTTTTGGTATGGGTATCGATAAAGCTAATGTAAGGGCTGTAATTCATTTAAATCTACCACAGAGTATTGAAAATTATATTCAGGAAACCGGAAGAGCGGGAAGAAATGGAAAAAGATCATTCGCTTATCTTTTATACAATAATAATACTATTTCTGATTTTAAAAAGATCATTCAAAAAGGTATGGCAACTCCAAAAATTTGCAAAGATGTTTATATCAATTTAAATAAATATTATCAAATTTCTCCGGGCGAAAAACCTGATCAATATTTTAACTTTATTTTACAGGATTTTTGTATTCATTCTAATTTACCGATACATACCACATATAACGCATTAATTACACTTGAGATAGAAGGAATAATTGATTTTTTACAAAATATAAATCAAAGTTCCGTCATTAAATTTAAAGTGAGCAATGATAATCTATTCTTATATCAAAAAAGAAATCCAAATGCAAAAAAAATAATTCAAATATTATTGAGAACTTATGGTGGTATATTTGATCAGTTTACTAAGATAAATGAATATTCTATTGCAAAAAAATTACAGTTAAACAAATTTGATATTATCAAATCGTTAGATCAATTAAATAATGATAATATATTGATATACAAATATTATAAAGGAATTTCTCAAATCAAATTCACTGTTCCACGTGAAGATAATTATGCTATTAATAGTATTTCAAAAAATATCAGTAAAAGAAATAAAATTAAATTAAATAAGGCGAACTCAGTAATTGAATTTATTGAAAATAATACAATTTGTCGCAATGTACAATTACTACATTATTTTGGGGAAAATAAGATAAATAATTGTGAAATTTGTGATGTTTGTACTACTCAAAAATTAACAAAAACTGATTATAATATTATTGCTAATAAAATATTAGAATTGTTGAATAATGATGGTGTACTAAGCTCAAATGATATCTCAAATAGCTTGCCCTTTGATGAGAAAAGTATTTTAAAAACTTTACAATTTTTATTAGAAAAAAGGACTATAGGCTTAACTTCACAAAACAAATTTAAAAAAATATAAAATGAAAGATTTAAGGATTGTTTTTATGGGTACACCAGATTTTGCAGTTGCAACTTTAAAAACCTTATTGAATAAAGATTACAATATAGTTGGCGTGATAACGGCACCTGACAAACCTGCCGGAAGAGGAAGAAAATTAAGACAATCAGCAGTAAAAATATTTGCATCAGAAAATAACCTCAATGTTTTACAACCTACAAATCTCAAAGATGAGAATTTTGTTAAGACTTTACGATCATTAAATGCAAATTTACAAATAGTTGTGGCTTTTAGAATGTTACCCAAAGTTGTATGGAATATGCCTGAATATGGCACATTCAATTTACATGCCTCGCTTTTACCTGATTACAGAGGTGCAGCACCAATAAACTGGGCAATCATTAATGGTGAAACCAAAACAGGTGTTAGCACTTTCTTTTTAGATGAAAAAATTGATACAGGTGCAATTATAATGCAAAAAGAAGTTTCGATCTTAGTTACAGATTCTGCCGGTGATTTGCATGATAAGTTAATGATTATTGGTAGTAAACTAGTTATTGATACAATTAGAAGTATTGAAAATAAAACACTTAAACTTATTTCTCAACCTACTTACGAAGCAAAACCTGCTCCCAAATTAAATAAAGAGAATTGTAAAATTAAATGGAATGATGAAATTAAAAATATTTATAACAAAATCAGAGGGTTATCTCCCTATCCTGCTGCATGGTCTTTAATAAATAATAATAACAACAATATCGAAGTCAAAATTTATGCTGCCGAAATTATTGAAGAGGATCATTCTTATAAAAATGGAAAAATAATCACTACAAAAAAAGATTTAAAAGTTGCCGTTAACGGTGGTTTTTTAAAAATAAATGAGCTCAAACTTGCCGGAAAACGAAAAATGGATTCCCAAAGTTTGCTCAATGGATATACATTTTTAGAAAATGCAAAAATGGTGTAAACAATACATTTTAATGGAAAAACTAGAAATTTGTTTTTAAATTTTCATGTTTATCAACAATTTAAACCTATTTATTAACAAAAAGAGAGAATATTTGAGCTATAACTTGTGTAAACCCTTATAAAATCTATATTTGTTGTGCTATTGAGAGCAAATTATTAAAATAATAACCAATTTAAAATTTAAACTATGAACAAATCAGAATTAGTTGAAGCAATGGCTGCTGATGCCGGAATTTCTAAAGCTGCTGCAGGCAAAGCATTAGATTCACTAATGACTAACGTAAAAAGCACACTTAAAGGTGGAGGAAAACTAGCATTAGTTGGATTCGGTTCTTTTACTGTAAAAGAAAGAGCTGCAAGAGATGGTAGAAATCCTCAAACTGGAGAAACAATCAAAATACCTGCTAGAAGAGTTGTATCTTTTAAACCAGGTTCTGAATTAAAAGGTGCCGTAAACTAATATTGAATTACGCATTTTTTAAAAAAAGACTGTCTTTTTATGACAGTCTTTTTTTTTTACAATATTTTTTGTACATTTAAGAATTCATAATACACCAAATGTTTAAATTAAAACCATCAAAAGGAAAACTTCTTGTAGCCGAGCCTTCTATTTTAAATGATAGTTCGTTTAAACGCTCTATTGTTTTACTAACAGAACACAGTCAGGATGGTTCAGTTGGGTTTATTTTTAACAAACCTACAACTTATGTTTTAAGCGATTTTATTCCAGAAATTGACTCAAGCCTTAAAGTATATTATGGTGGCCCGGTTTCTGAAGACAACCTTTATTTTGTGCATAGAATTCCTGAGTTAATTCCAAATAGTATTGAAATTATTGATGGAATTTTTTGGGGAGGTAATTTTGAAGCTGTTTTAGAATTACTAAAAGATGGCACTTTATCTCAAAACGATATTCGTTTTTTCTTAGGATATAGTGGGTGGAATAACAATCAGTTAGATGAAGAACTATCAACTTATTCATGGATCGTTATTGAAAATAAATTCAAAAATTTATTTCACATCAATCATAACAATTTTTGGAAAGATGAAATGAATAAATTTGGAGGTGTTTATAAAATCTGGGCAAATGCTCCCGAAGATCCCAGTCTGAATTAACTTTCAACTATAATATTATCAAGCGCTTTTTTAATTTCTTTTCCTTTCGTAGTATTATATATCTTTTTTCGATAATTCGTCACACTTTGAATATCAATAATCGAATTTGTTAAAAATACTTCATCCACCTGCAATAGCTCAATAGCTGTAATTTTTGTTTCAATTAGTTTATAGGAATCATCTTTTAATAATATCTCAATTATTTTCTTTCTAATGATTCCATTAATACAACCTTCTGATAATGCAGGGGTTTTAATTATATTTCCAGTAACTAAAAATATATTCGCATTATTAGCTTCAACTATATTTTTATTCTCATTTAATAATATACAATTATCATATTCATTTTCGTCAGCATAGATACTTGCTAAAACATTGACAATTCTATTATTGGTTTTAATATTTGACAACAATCCTGATAAAACCGGAAAATCTTTATATAACTCAATTTCATAGGTTCGTAGTTCATTAATTAATAAATCTTCTACTTCAATTATAAAATCTATCTCTTTGCTTTTTGGTAAATAAAATCCACCATCTTTTCTGTAAACTGTAAATCTTATTCTTGCTGAATTATCAAAATTATTTGCTTTAATCGTTTTAATTATTTCATCATTAAAATATTCAAAAGTAAAAAAATCAGGAATTTCCATACGGAGCATCCTCATAGACGACATCAATCTAAAATAGTGATCTTCAACAAAGTAAATTTCATACTTTTTAATCTTCAAAGTTTCAAACACTGCATCACCATATTTAAATCCTCTGTTATTTATCGTGATCTTAAAATCTTTTTTTGAAATTAATTTACCATTTACATTGATCATAAAAAATATTAATTTTAAAAATATTCAAAAAAAAACCTCGAGATGTTCCCCGAGGTTATATACTTATATCTATTCATTTTTATCCTCCAATAGTGTGTTTTAGATCGGAAACCTTTGTTTCCCAGAACATTTTTGTTTCCTCAACTTCATCCTCATCAGCAAAATCAACCACAATTAATGAAACATCTTTTGTCAAAGCATCTACTTGAATTCTCAGTTCAAAATAAGTATCTTTTTCTTCATCTTCTTCCCATTTAAATCTAATGAATTGATCATTTTTTACAGCCATTTTTTTGGCTGTTTCTTCTGATCCGTCCCAAATAAAAGTAAACATTTGCCCTCTTGAATTAACATTATCTGCAAACCATTCCCCTAAAGAATCAGGAGTAGATATATATTGAAACAAAAAAGATGCCGATGCTTGAATAGGAAATTCTAATTCAATTTTTTTCTTTTCTGACATTTTAGTTTATTTATTGTGACAATATATAGATTATCTTAATTTAAAAAAAATATTTATCCAAAAATATTTAAAGAAGTTATGTTGTTACAACTAAAATTGTTTTTATATTTGCACCTCGATTTTGGCGAGGTAGCTCAGATGGTTAGAGCGTCGGATTCATAACCCGGAGGTCGGCAGTTCGATTCTGCTCCTCGCTAC
>JAOZVI010000185.1 GCA_029938265.1 Flavobacteriaceae bacterium
AACCAATGCCATCGACAAATGACCGGACCGACCATGCCGAACCCCGCCCCGACTCTCCGCCGCCCCGCTTCGAGTGGGACTGGTGGCATGAGGACGCCCTGGAACGCGGCCTTGACGAGGATCTCGCGGACCTCGGGCGCGCCGTGTTGCGCGAGGCGGTTCAACACGGCTGGAATCCGCGCCTGCGGGCGCTGTGCCTGGGGGATGTCCTCGGGGAAGTGCTGCTGCGCGCTCCCGGGCTGGCCCGCAGGCTCTGCGAGCTGCTTCTGGAAACCGACGGCCTGCGCGTCGCGCGGGCCGAGGACGGGGACAAGACCGCTTCCGAAATGATCGAACTCGGCGGCTTCGGATTTTAACCCCGCAACGACCATGGCACGCATCCCAGAAACCGAAATCCAGCGCGTGAAAACCCAATGCGACCTGGTCGCCCTGGTGCAGTCGCGCGGAGTCGCCCTCAAACAACAGGGCAGCAACTGGACCGGGCTTTGCCCCTTCCACGACGACCGCAAGACGCCCAATCTCATCGTGACTCCCGGCAAGGGGCTCTTCCGCTGCATGGCCTCGGGTTGCGGCAAGACCGGCAACGCCATCCAGTTCGTGCAGTGGCATGACGGCGTGAGCTTCCGCCACGCCTTCGAGTTGCTCGCCAACGGCGGCACGGTTGCCTTCGAGCAAACCGGAGGCCGGACAAAGGTCTCGACCGTGCCGAAGCTGCCCTGTCCGCTCTCGCCCGACGGGGACGAAGCGGTCCTGCTCGATGAGATCGCGGACTTTTATCACCAGCGCCTTGCCCGCAACCCGGCGGCCCTGGACTAGCTCGCGTCCCGGGGCCTGGAGGGCGGGGAGCTTGCCAGGACCTTCCGCCTCGGCTTTGCCGACCGCACCCTCGGGCTGCGCATCCCGCACGCCAACCGCAGGGACGGCGCCGCGATCCGGGGCCGGCTCAAGACCCTGGGCGTGTTCCGCGGCAGCGGCCAGGAACACTTGCGGGGCTGTCTGGTCGTGCCGGTTTGCGGTCGGGAGGGCCGCGCCGTGCAGCTCTACGGCCGACGCACCGAACGCCACGCCCCGAAGGACAAGCGGCACCTCTACCTGGCCCGCCCGCTGGCCGGCGTCTTCAACCCGGAGGCGCTCAAAAGCCGCGAAATCATCCTCTGCGAGTCGATACTGGACGCGCTCACCTTCTTTCGCCACGGCATGGAGGCCGCGACTTGCACGATCCGGGCCGCCACGGTCGAGAGCGTGAGCCTCGCCATCGATGCCGACGAGGCGGGGGAGAAAGCCGCCGGCCAGGCCGCGTCCCGGCTGCGCGCCGTGGGCATCGAGTGCCACCGGATCAAGTTCCCGTGGAAAAGCGACGCGAACCAATACGCCCTGGACCAGGGCGGGGAAGCCCTGCGCCACGCCGTCCAAAGCGCGGAGTGGCTCGACGGCACCGGCGGGGACGGATCCCCGGGCCGTCCGGCGCGGAAAGCGACCGCCGCTCCCGAAAAAAGCCCCCGCTCCACAAAAGACGCGGTACCCTCTTCTTCTTCTTTAGCTGCTAAATCTTTAGCGGCTAAAAAGGAAGATGTTCCGGAAGCTCCGGAGCCGTCCCCGAAACCCAACGGCATCCCGCAGCCGGCGCTTGAACGGAAAGGAGACTACTGCGAGCTGGCCATGGGATCGCGCCTCTACCGGATCGGCGGGCTCGAGAAAAACTCTTCGCTCGAAGTGCTGCGCATCACGCTGCGCGTCTCCTGCGAGGGCCTCATGCACGTGGACAGCCTCGACCTCTACCGCGACGGCGAGCGCCGCAAGTTCGTCGACCGGGCCGCCGAGGAAACCCTCCTTGAAAAAGACCTGCTCAAGCGCGATCTCGGCAAATTGCTCATGGCGCTCGAAGGCCTGCAGGAAGAACGCCTCAACGCTCCGCCCGATGCCGGGGCGGCCGCCGTCGAACTCAGTGCGGAGGAGCAAGACGAGGCGCTTGCCCTGCTGCGTTCTCCGGACCTGCTGGACAAACTCACCGAAGCCTTCAGTGCCGCGGGCATCGTTGGAGAGCAAACCAACGTGCTCGCCGCATACCTCGCCGGGGCCTCGCGCAAGCTGGCCAAACCCCTCGCCGTCATCATCCAGTCCACCAGCGCGGCGGGCAAATCCACCCTCATGGAAGCCGTCCTCTCGTTCTTCCCGGAGGAAGACCAGGTCAAATACTCCGCCATGACCGGCCAGAGCCTCTACTACCTCGGAGAGAGCAACCTGAAACACAAGATCCTCGCCATCGTCGAGGAGGAGGGCGCGGAAAAGGCCAGCTACGCGCTCAAGCTGCTGCAGAGCGAGGGGGAACTCACCATCGCCAGCACCGGCAAGGACCCGCACAGCGGGCGCATGGAAACCCAGGAATACCACGTCGAGGGACCCGTCGCCATCATGCTCACCACCACCAGCATCGACATCGACGAGGAACTCATGAACCGCTGTCTGGTTCTCACCGTCGACGAGAGCCGCGAGCAAACCGAGCGGATCCACGAGTTGCAGCGCGAGGCGCGCACCGTCGAGGGCATCCTCGCCGCGGAGAAGCGCGACGAGGTCCTGCGCGTCATGCGCAACGCCCAGCGCCTCCTGGAGCCCCGGAAGATCGCCAACCCCTACGCCCGGCACCTCACCTTCACCAGCGGGCGCACCCGCACGCGCCGCGACCACGAAAAATACCTCACCCTCATCGACACCATCGCGCTACTCCACCAGCACCAGCGCGAGGCGATCACCCACACCGTCGGCGGGCGCACCGTCGAGATGCTGCCCGTCACCCTCGCCGACATCGAGGCCGCCAACCGGATCGCCCCCGAGGTCCTCGGCCGTTCCCTGGACGAGCTGCCTCCGCAAACCCGCCTCCTGCTCGAAAGCGTGAAAGCCTTCATCCGGACCAGGATGGAGAGCGAGCAAATCGAGCAGCGCCTCTGTCTCTTCAGCCGCCGCGACATCCGCGAAGCCACCGGATGGAGCCAGATGCAAATACGCCGCCACCTCGAGCGCCTCGCCGAACTCGAATACGTCCACCTGCGCAGCGGCCGCAACGGCACGATCATGCAATACGAACTGCTCGCCGACGCGGTCGAAGAGGACGCCGGCTATCACGTCGGACTCATCGACGTGAAAAAACTCCGCAACCGGAAGGGAGCGAAGGCCGGAAAATGACACTACGACGGACCACCTTGTCGGGTTCGGAGGCCACCTTGTCCCCACCTTGTCGGGGCGGGGGGACCAGGTTCCCCGCCCTAGTTTTACCGGGAAAAACCCGTCTTCCGGCCCCCACCTTGTCACCTTGTCAAACCGCACATCCGGGACCCCGGCAAATCCCGCGCCGTAGGCGTAGGTCCCCGGTCCCCGAATTTCAAATTTCAAATCTCAAATAACCGGAGCAACGCGACACCCATGTCAGGAAAAGAAGGATACGAAGCCACCCGGCGTTTGCGGGAACGCGACGCGGAAAAGCGCGGCGGCAACGCGCCCGGCGACTTCCCGCGCGGGCGGGCCGGAACGCTCGCCGGCGAGGCCGAACGCTACCTCGAATGGCTCGCGGTGCGCAACTACACGCCCGACACCATCGAGGGACGGCGCGACGCGCTGAAGTTCTTCCTGCTTTGGGCCGCCGCGCGCGACCTGCGCGATCCAGCCGCCATCACCAAGCTCATGCTC
>JAOZVI010000186.1 GCA_029938265.1 Flavobacteriaceae bacterium
GTTCCTGCCAAAGGATGTTTTCAATGAATGTGGAGACTTCTCTGCTGCGATGCAGGCTGGTTCCCTCGGGAAGTTCAACTTGAACCAGCAATTTGCTTTGGTCCGTGACCGGAATGAACTCTCCGCCGACCCAGCCAAGCAAGTACAAGGAGCCGGTCAGGATGAGGGCAGTGAGTACCAGTGGTTGCCATCGGTGCCGGAGGGCAAAGGCCAAAGCCTTACGGTAATCGTTTTCCAGAGTGCTGTAGAACCGGTCCCAGGCCCTGGCCATCCTGGCTGCCGAACTATTGCCGGAACCGATTCCCTTGCCGGGTTTCAGCAACCTGGCGGCCAACATGGGGACCATCGAAAAACTGATGACCAACGAAAACATGGTTGCAAAGACAACCGTCAAGCCGAACTGAAAAAAGAACCGGCCGATAATTCCGGACATGAAGGCAATGGGAGTGAAGACCACGATGTTCGTCAGGGTCGAAGCACACACGGCAACAGCAACTTCCTGGGTGCCGACGATGGCTGCTTCGTGGGGGCTTTCTCCATCGCTGATTCGTCTGGCGATGCTCTCAAGCACTACAATGGAATTGGTTACCAGAGTACCGATGGAAATCCCGAGGGCCATCAATGTCATTACGTTTAAAGTGAATCCGTTACTCTCCATCAACATGAAAGTGGCAATCACGGATACGGGCATGGCCAGGGCCGCAATGAAGGTTTGCCGCCAGTCGTGGAGGAAGATAAACAGGAGTACGCCCGTCAGCAGGATGCCCAATCCGATATTCTTGATGACATCGTCAACTGAATCCTGCACGAAGGAACGTCCCTCCGTGACAATTTCTATGACGAAGTCGGAGCCCAACTCCGTTTTAAGGTCGTCAAGGACATCTTCGACACCGTTTACCACCTTGACCGTATTTCCATCGGACCGTTTCATGACGTTGATCCCGATGACTTCATGCCGGTCCAGGGTGGTGAATTCCCGCAGTTCCTCGGTCGTGTCCAAAATGTCGGCCACTTCGGACAGGACAATCGTTCCTCCCGTGGGCAAAGGAATCCTGAACGATTCCAGATCTGCCGGTTGGGTGATTTCACCTTTCAAACGCAGAGTCACTTCGTTTCCGCCACGAGTGATATTCCCGGCAGGGATCGTCAGATTACCTGCCTGCAAAACCTGACGAAGAACGCTCAGGGTAAGCCCGTAGGCCCGTAATCGTTCGGGTTTGACGGTCACCCGGATTTCGCGCTCCCTCTTGCCGGTGATGACCACTCCGGCCACACCATCAATACGGCTGAGCCGCTCTTTGATGACCTCATCGGCAACCCGGTAGATTTCCGCCATGGGTCGCGGCGCCGAAACAGCAATCTGGGCAACAGCTCCACCACCGAGTTCAAACTTGGCGATCACGGGATCCTCGGCAGCATCCGGCAGGTCTCCGCGGATGGCATCGACCTTGTCCTTGACGTCGATGGCGCCCTGATCCTGTGTCATCTTCAAGGAGAACTGGATGGTGACGATGGAGACACTTTCCCGGGATTCCGAAACAAGTTCCTCAATGTTTGCCAGGGTGGCGACCTGGTCTTCGATCCGTTTGGTAATTTGGCTTTCCACTTCGGCCGGGGAGGCTCCCGGATAAACCGTTGTGACCACGATAACGGGGTAGTCAACGCGGGGAATCAATTCCAGATTCAATTTCAGGTATCCGTTAACGCCCATGACAAACAGGGCGGTGACAATCATGGTGGACAGGACAGGCCTGTCGACAAGGGTGCGTATCAGGCCCACGTTAACGCTCCCCCCGTATCTCGATGACCCTGACCAGGTCCCCGTCCGACAACACGGATTTCCCGAATACAACGACCATGTCATTTTCCGTCAATCCGGCTGTCACTTCGACCAGATCTGAAGTTCGCAGGCCGATCTGGATTTCCTGGAAACGGACCACACTGCCTTGATCACCCTGTTCGACCAGGACAAATACGGCATAACCGGCGCCGGCGGTTTCCAGGGCCCCGACAGGGATGGTCAACACGTTTTGCCTGTGGCCTGTTTCAACCTCGATGGAGACCAGAATACCGGGGAGCAGTTGGCCTTCGAGGTTGGGAAAGAGGGCGTCACCCTCAAGCAGGTGGGTCTTTGGATTGGCGGCAAGATCCAGGCGAACGATAGATCCCGGCAGGACATCTCCAGCTACGGGACTTCGCCAGATCGCGGATTGTCCGACATTCAAGGCAAGGGCCTGACGGCTCCCCGCCTGGAAAACCACTCGCACCGTATCTGTTCTGGCGATCCAAGCCAGGGGGTCGCCCGGTTTTACTGTTTCACCCGCCCTGACCAGTACACTCATCACCTGGCCGGCCAGGGGGGCGTGCAGGTCAGTAGCTTCCTTGGCGTCATTGAGATTTGTTCGGGCAACCTGCAGATTCATCCTGGCTTTATCCAGGGCCTGTGCTGACACGGCGCCTTCCGCGAACAGGGCTTTCATCCGCTCGAAATCCCTCTCTGCGTCTTCATAGAGAGCCAGGTACTTGTTATAAGAGTGCTGCATGGGACTGGAGGCGGTTTTTTCCAGCAAAATGACCGGGTCACCTGCTTCGACATGATCGCCTGCCGAATGAACAATCTTGTCGACCCGTAACCGGTTGTTGGAGACCAGGGCATATTGCTCGATCCCTTCCACCGTACCAGCGAGAATTGCGTTGTTGGTCAGGTTGTTTCGGGTGACAGCCACAACCTCGACCGGTTTGCCATCGGTTTCCTGGACGGAACGAATACTGGCTACGGAGTCGGTGGTTCCCAGCACCTGGAAACGCCAGACGAAGAGAGCCACCACAGCCACTAAAAAAATAACGGTTCCGATGATGCGGGCGGGGCCGCGCGCCGGACTATTCATTCTCGTTCTCCTGTGATTTGAAATCATCAATGAATGGAGCGGAAGCGTTCCCAATGGCAAGGGCCAGGTTTGCCTCGGCAATATTGCATGCGTACTGGACAATGGCTTGCTGGTCACGGGCTGAGGTCATGGCTACTTCCGCGTCCAATCGTTCAAGTGGCGTGGCCAAACCATTGGTCATTCGGACAACGGCAAGCCGATAGGCTTCTTCGGCCAGGGTTACCGCTTCGTTTCGCCCATCCAGGGCGGCCAGGGCGTTGGCCAGGCCCAACCAGCCCCGACGAACAGACAGTTCTTTTTCCCGGGTGACCCTTTCCAGTTCAATTTCCACTTGCCGAAGATCCGCGGAGGCTTTGGAAACCAATCCAGCCGTCTTTTTTCCGTCGAAGATGGGAAAGGCCAGGCCGAGAGCCACTTTGGAACTGGTAGCGTATTCGTTATCTCCCGGAACCATGCCACTGTCCCACTGACCTTGAATGGCATAGTCGCCACTTAACAGGAGCATGGGCTTATTGCCGGCTTTTCGGAGCCGAACGCCTTGTTTGGCGGCGGCAACGGCATGATTGAGAGCCTGGATTTCCGCACTATCATGGAGCATTCTGGCCACAAGGGTATCCTGGTCAGCAGGATAGACCACCCCACCCAAACTGTCGGCCAGGACCAATACGGTGTCCGGTTGTATACCGCACCGTCGCTTAAGCACCAATATGGATTGGGCCAGATCATTTCGGGCGGCGATCAACGGTGCCTGGCGGTTCGCCACCGCCACACGTGCTCGAAGATGGTCG
>JAOZVI010000064.1 GCA_029938265.1 Flavobacteriaceae bacterium
TTTAGACATTAAAATGAATTGTAATGATCAACAATAAAATTAAAGCAACTGTAAAAATTATTTTTACAAACATTTCTCTGTCTTTATCTGTTACAATCATGTTTAATTAATTTAAATAAATATCACATAGCTATAACGGTAAAATTTAATATTTGTTATATTCAATACTTATTATTATCTCATTATCAGAATATTAATACCAGTATCTAGTTAATGAAAAAAAATCTCAAATAATTTCTAATTAACACATTTCTGCATTCTATCATTATCACATTAACCTCTTATACATCACAAAATGTCCGCCAATTTGAGGAATATCAAACTCCTCTCCTATTATTTTATAACCTTGTTTATGATAAAAGTCGAGCGCAATTATACGTGCATTACACCAAATTACTGAAACTTTCTTTTCTTTTAATAGCTCCTCTGACCTGGAAACCAATTTCTTTCCATATCCTTTCTTTTGATATGTTTCTAGAGTTGCCATACCCCTAAGTTGGTATTGTTCACCTTTTAAATTTTTATGATCATTCTTCATAAAACTTATAATACTCACTAAAATATCATCATCAAAAAGTCCTAAATGAAGAGTTTTATCATTAAGATCTCCAGTAAATTGTGCCGGTAAACTCATGTTTTTACGCAGTTCTTGTTTACGTATGTTATAGGTTTCCTCTACTTTTATTTTACGAATAGAGATCATAGATCTAATTCTGTTATTTAGTGTTTGGTTGGAAATATCTTGAAATTAAAATAGTTTTTTTTTACGTTATTTCATTTTTTTCTATTCGTTTGATGCTATGGCATCTACTTCATAGAAGAAAACTAAAATTCCATCAAAAATATTCCGATTTGTAAAATTCTTCTATTTCCGACCAAGCACTATTTAGGTTTTAATAATAAAAATTAAACCATACTACTTACTGCAACTGCCTACTGCTTACTCATTTTCCTACTCCCTTTATACATTTCATATTTTACAAATCTACATTCTAAACTTCCATTAAAGACTTTAATTTTTCGTGAAGTTCTGAGTCCAACACTTTTTAATCCGGTATTAAAGTCTGATGTTATAAACCAGGCATCAGTATCGGTATAATTTTGCTTTAAAGTATTGCCAATTTCTTTATAAAAGATTGGAACATTTATGGATAAACGTTCGCCATAAGGTGGATTAAAACATACTATTGTCTTACCTTCTACAGGTTTATCCGAATTAAAAAAATCTTGCTTTTCAACAGTTATAAATTCATCTAAATTTGCATTTTTTATATTTTCCTGAGCTTTTCTTATAGCAGATGGGGCCTTATCAAAACCAATAATATTTTGTGATGAATATGTAATTTTTTTGAGCAAAGAATCATGAATCTTTTCAAAAAGATCATTATCAAAATCTGCCCATTTTTCAAAACCAAACTCAATACGGTTTATATTTGCTGGAATATTATTTGCAATCATTGCTGCTTCAATCAACATAGTCCCACTTCCACACATAGGATCAACAAAATGCTGAGAACCGTTATAACCGGTCATCAAAATTAAACCGGCTGCAAAAACCTCATTAATAGGTGCAATATTAGTTGAGATTCTGTAACCTCTTTTATGCAAAGACATTCCTGAGCTATCCAATGAAACAGTACAATTATCTTCCTGAATATGTATGTTTAACTGCAAATCCGGGTGTTTTAGATCAACATTAGGCCTTTCTCCATATTTATCTCTAAAATAATCAACAATAGCATCCTTGCTTTTTAATGCAATATATTGTGAATGAGTAAATATTGATGAATGAACAGCCGCATCAATTGCTAAAGTATTATGTACTTGTAAATATTTTTCCCAATTAATTTTTTGCAATTTTTTATACAGATCATTTTCATTATAAATTTTAAATCTTTCAATGGGTTTTAAAATTCTAATTGCAGTACGCAAGGCCATATTTGCTTTATACATAAAACCGGTATCTCCAAAAAATGTTACACTTCTAACACCTTCTTTTACGCCTATCGCTCCTAAATTCCTTAATTCTTTAGCTAATATCGACTCAAAACCATATAAAGTTTTTGCAGTCATTTTAAAATTTTCATTCATTTAGCAAAAATACTGTTATATAAATTGAAATATTCTTTATTTTGTCCTTTTTTAAAATTATTTCTTAGAATGTATTAGATGGAAAATCAAGATTCATGGTACCAACAATGGTTTAATACACAGTATTATCATAAGCTGTACGATCATAGAAATGATAAAGAAGCCGAATTATTTATGAAAAATTTAATTGCTTTTTTAAACTTGCCAAAAAAGAGTAAAATTTTAGATCTGCCTTGTGGAAGAGGAAGACATGCTATCTACTTAAATAATTTAGGTTATCACTTAACGGGTGCAGATTTATCAATAAACAATATAAATTACGCTAAAAAGTTTGAAAACAGTACATTACATTTTTATACTCATGATATGAGAGATCATTTAAATGAAAAATATGATGTCATATTGAACTTATTTACAAGTTTTGGTTATTTTGATTATGAAGATGAGAATATTAAAGTACTTCAAAATTTTAAAACCGGATTAGGATACGATGGCATTATAGTGCTTGATTTTATAAATATCAACAAAGCAAAAACCAATTTAATACCAAAAGAAATTATAACAAAAAATGATATTGATTTCTATATCAAAAGAAAAATTGAGAACAATTATCTAAAAAAAGAAATTAAATTCAATATTAATGAAAAGTTATATGAATTTGAAGAAAAGATACAATGTTTGACATTGTCAAAATTTAAAAGAATGTCAAAAAAAGTCAATTTAAAAATAAAGCATATTTTTGGCGATTATAATCTAAATCCTTTTGACGAAAAAGAATCTGACCGCTTAATAATAATATTTCAATGATCTATCTAGCCCTCATACTTTCAGTACTTTTAGGAGTATTTATAGCTAGTTTTTTTAAACCAAAAACAAAAGCTTTGCGATTATTTTTGTCGTTCAGTGGTGCCTATTTATTATCGATAACCATTTTACATTTATTACCTGAAGTATTTGAAACACAACAGAAAAATATTGGATTATTTATCTTATTAGGAATTGTTTTGCAAACTGTATTAGAATATTTTTCAAAAGGTGCTGAACACGGTCACATGCATGGCCATGAATATTCTTATAGTGTGCCGTGGTTGTTATTCTTTAGTTTGGGTATTCATGCCTTTTTAGAAGGAATGCCTTTGGGTTTAGAAGGTAACAGCAATCTACTTTGGGCAATAATCATTCATAAAATACCGGTCACAATTATTTTGGTTGTTTTCTTACAAAATTCAAACCTACCAAAATCAACTATTTATATATTTGTATTCTTTTTTGCTTTGATGAGTCCTCTAGGTAGTTTATTTGCCAATAAGTTTCCTTCTATAAATCAATATCAAACTGAGATCACCGCAATTATTATAGGTATTTTCCTACATATTTCTACAGCGATTCTTTTTGAAAGTTCAGAAAACCACAAGTTTAATTCAAGAAAATTTATTGCAATTATTATTGGATTTTTAATAGCGTTTATAAGTTTGTAATGAATTCAGCTTTGTTTTTTATTATAACAACTTCTAAATCGATAACAAAATAATTATCATGAATAATAATAATTCAAAAATTAAATATTGGCTTAATTGGCTACTTCACTAATAAATCTAATTCTCATCATTCTCAATTCCTCAAGGTCATAATCTCCATCAAATTCTTCTAAAGCTTCTTCAATTTTATCATTTTCAGATTCCATAAAATAATCAAAGATCTCTTCTTGCTGTTCTTCATCTAAAAGTTCATTAATACAATAACTAATATTTATTTTTGTGCCCGAATAAATGATTTGTTCCATTATTTTAATGAGTTCATCCATTGTAATACCTTTTGATTTTGCTATATCATTAAGTGGAATTTTTTTATCGGTATTTTGAATAATATATAGTTTTAAAGCTGAATTTAAACCAGTACTTTTTACAATTAGATCATCCGGTCGAATAATATCATTCTCTTCAACATAATCTAAAATCAATGCAATAAACTCTTTACCATATTTTTTTGCTTTTCCGTCTCCTACTCCATGTACATTAGCTAATTCTTCATATGTAATTGGAAATTTCAAAGTCATATCTTCAAGAGAAGGATCTTGAAAAACAGCATAAGGAGGAACACCTTTTCTTTTCCCCATTGACTTTCTAAGATCTTTAAGCATCACCATTAATTTTTCATCCGTAGCAGCTCCTCTGGATTTACCTTTAGTAATAATACTACTATCATCTACTTCATCATAAACATGATCTTCGGTCATCATAAATGAAACCGGATTATTAATAAATTCTTTACCCTCTTGCGTGAGTTTTAAAACACCATATTGTTCAATTTCTTTATGCAAAAATCCAGCTACCAAAACTTGTCTTATCAGAGCCATCCAATACTTATCATCTTTGTCGTTTCCTGTGCCAAAAAAATCTTGTTTATTTGTCTTGTGCGATATCAACAATGCATTTTCTTTACCTATTAGGGTATTGATTACTTCTTTTGATTTATATTCTTCCTTAGTTTCTTTAACTACTCCTAATAGTTTTTTTACATTATCTTTTGCTTCAATTTTCTTTTTAGGATTTATAACATTATCATCCATATCCGCTCCATCTCCATTTATTTCATCAAATTCTTCACCAAAATAATGTAGTAAGAACTTACGTCGCGATATAGAAGTTTCGGCATAAGCCACCACTTCTTGCAATAAAGCATTACCAATATCTTGTTCGGCTATAGGTTTACCTGCTAAAAATTTTTCTAATTTTTCAATATCTTTATAGGCATAGTAAGCCAGGCAATAGCCTTCGCCTCCATCTCTACCCGCTCTACCGGTTTCCTGATAATAGCTCTCCAAACTTTTTGGCATATCATAATGAATAACAAAGCGAACATCGGGTTTATCAATACCCATACCAAAAGCAATTGTTGCTACAACCACATCGGTATCTTCCATTAAAAACATATCCTGATGCCTGGCTCTTGTTTTGGCATCAAAACCTGCATGATAAGGAACTGCTTTTATACCGTTTACCTGTAGCACTTGTGCAACTTCTTCAACTTTTTTTCTACTAAGGCAGTATATAATTCCAGATTTGCCTTTATATTTCCTTACAAACCGAATTATATCTTTATCAACATCTGCATTTTTGGATTTTACTTCATAAAATAAATTCGGTCTGTTAAAAGATGCTTTAAACGTCTTAGCATCAGTAATGCCTAAATTCTTTAGAATATCCTCCTGAACTTTTTCAGTTGCAGTAGCGGTTAAACCAACAATATTTAGATCTCCAATTTGTTTGACGATGTCTCTTAAATTTCTGTATTCTGGTCTAAAGTCGTGACCCCATTCTGAAATGCAATGCGCTTCATCAATTGCAATAAATGAAATAGCTTGTTTTTTTAAAAACTCTATATATTCTTCTTTTGTTAGTGATTCAGGAGCTACATACAATAATTTAGTAATACCGTCTTCTATATCACGCTTTACCTGAGCAATTTCAGTTTTGTTTAAAGATGAATTTAAAACGTGTGCAACACCGTGATTTGTAGAAATTCCACGTAAAACATCAACCTGATTCTTCATCAATGCAATTAACGGTGAAACAACAATTGCCATTCCGTCCTGCACCAAAGCAGGCAATTGATAGATCAAAGATTTTCCACCTCCGGTAGGCATTACAACAAAAGTATTGTTACCATCAATTACACTTTGAATAGCATCTTTTTGTAAACCTTTAAATTTTGGGAATCCAAAATATTTTTTTAAACTCTCCAGCAAATTAATTTTTGTCTCATTCATCTTTCTTTTCTCCATTTTTTAAAATAATTTTGCAGAAATAATTTCAAATTCATTATTATATTATTTAATATTGATATTTTTAACGAAACGTTATTAAAACACATTAAATATACTATAATAATTTTGATTTAAAAAATTATAAAAATTGGGAAATAATAATAAAATTTTAGATACTGCTAAAAAGACAATTTTAATTGAAACCGATGCTGTTAAAAATTTAATTAATTTTTTAGATGAAAATTTTGAAAATTCAGTAAAAACTATATTGAGATCCAAAGGCAGAGTAATTGTTACAGGTATTGGTAAAAGTGCCAATGTTGCAACAAAAATAGTTGCAACTTTTAATTCAACAGGAACACCCGCAATTTTTATGCATGCTGCTGATGCCATTCATGGTGATCTGGGAAATATCCAAAAAGATGATGTCGTAATTTGTATTTCAAAAAGTGGTAACACACCCGAAATTAAAATCTTAGTACCTCTAATTCATAACTCCGGAAATAAAATTGTTGCAATAACCGGAAACCCAAATTCATATTTGGCAGATAAAGCCGATTTTATTCTAAACACCTATGTAGAAAAAGAAGCTTGCCCAAATAATCTTGCGCCAACAAGTAGTACAACTGCTCAGATGGTAATGGGTGATGCTTTGGCAGTTTGCCTGTTAGAACAAAGAGATTTTACAAGAAAAGATTTTGCAAAATATCACCCTGGAGGTACCTTAGGTAAAAAACTTTACTTACGAGTTAGTGACCTGATCGAAAAAAATGATATACCACAAGTTAATCTTGATACTCCAATTAAAGATGTTATTTATGAAATATCTGACAAGCGTTTGGGTACTACTGCCGTTATTGATAATGATCTTGTTGTTGGTGTAATTACCGATGGTGATATACGAAGAATGCTTGAAAAAAATCTGGATATAAACGGATTAAAAGCCAGTGACATCATGAGTGAAAATCCTAAAAAAATCGAGGCTAACGAAATGGCTGTCAATGTTATAAAAGTAATGCAAAATCATGGTATCTCGCAGATTCTTGTAGTTGATAATGATAAATATATTGGCGTTTTACATTTTCACGATCTATTAAAAGAAGGCTTTATTTAAATAATTGAAACAAATGAGTAAAAAAATTAATGAAATGTCATTTTTAAACCATCTTGAAGTATTGAGATGGACTTTGGTTAGGTCGTCTTTATTTATTTTGGCTTTTGGTGTTATCGCATTTATTTTTAAAGATTTTATTTTTAACCATATCATCTTAAAACCTAAAGATCCTACATTTTTTACCTATGAGTTTTTATGTTCTGTATCCCAAAAATTAGGAACTGATGGCTTATGCATTGATGAAATACCTTTTATTGTTCAAAGTAGAACCATGGCCGGACAGTTTTCTGCCCATATATGGACCTCAATAGCAGTTGGTTTTATTATGGCATTCCCGTTTGTAGCTTGGGAGTTCTGGAAATTTATTAAACCCGGTTTATATGAAAATGAAACTAAAAACACTAAAAGTTTTATTTTTATTTCCTCAATTTTATTTTTTATAGGTGTTTTATTCGGATATTATGTTATTACACCAATATCAATAAATTTTTTAGGTAGTTACCGAGTTGCAGAAGAAGTGAAAAATAATATTGATCTAAGCTCCTATATTGGATTGCTTAAAGCTTCATGTTTGGCTTCGGGTTTGATATTTGAAATGCCTATAGTAATTTATTTTTTAACTAAATTTGGTTTGGTTACCCCCGAATTTCTGAGAAAATATAGAAAATATGCTTTGGTCTTGGTATTAATTCTGGCGGCTTTAATTACACCTCCTGACGTAATAAGTCAAGTAATTGTTGCCATACCTATGCTTATACTTTATGAAATTAGTATCAGAATATCAAAATATATAATTGACAAAGAAAAGAAAGAAGAGCTGAAAAAAAATACTAAAGTTTCTGTAAAATAATATTGATCAAATAAATAAACCTAATGAGTAAAATGATATTAAGAGCTGAAAATATAACCAAGATCTATGGTAGCAGAAAAGTTGTAAAAGATATTTCATTAGAAGTAAAACAAGGTGAAATAATTGGTTTATTAGGGCCAAATGGCGCTGGTAAAACTACTTCATTCTATATGATCGTTGGCATGATAAAACCAAATGCTGGTGAGATCTTTTTAAATGATGAAAACATTACACATGATTCTATGTACAAAAGAGCCCAAAAAGGTGTTGGATATTTGGCACAAGAAGCTTCTGTATTCAGAAAATTATCAGTTGAAGATAATATCATGTCAATTTTACAATTCACCGATCTCAATAAACAAGAGCAAAAAAAGAAATTGGAAGCACTAGTTGAAGAGTTTGGACTAAATCATGTTCGAAAAAACAGAGGAGATCTACTTTCAGGAGGAGAAAGGAGACGTACAGAAATTGCCAGAGCTTTAGCTTCTGACCCAAAATTTATTTTACTTGATGAACCTTTTGCCGGGGTTGACCCTATTGCCGTTGAAGATATTCAAAATATAGTTGCACATTTAAAAGATAGAAATATTGGTATTTTAATTACTGACCATGATGTACAAGCTACCTTGGCAATTACTGATAAAACTTATCTAATGTTTGAAGGCGGTATATTAAAAGAAGGTACGCCAAAAGAACTCGCTGATGATGAGATGGTTAGAAAAGTTTATTTAGGCTCTAACTTTAGATTACAAGAACGAAAAGCAAAACTAAATCTTTAAAATAATACCTTAAAAATTAACTGCTTTTATTGTGTTCACCTGTTTCGATTCCTACAATTTTACCACTTTCATCTATTAAAAGATAATGAGACCAGTTGCCCTTTTCAACTTTAAATTTATAGGTTTTACGATTTTTATTTTTGGTATAAGACGCTTTTTGAGAGATCTTATAACCTGAATAATCTTTTAAAGCTTCTTTTACTTTTTGAGGTGTTTCTTTAACGGTAGTTTTATAAACTATTTTATCACTCTTTTCAGTTGTTTGCGCATTAACACTGGTCATGCTGAATAAAGCAAAACCAATAAACATTGTTATATAAAGTATTTTTTTCATTTCTAATTTATATTTTAAAATTAACCATTAAAAGGATATCAATTCATTAACGATTGATTAACCAAAAGTTGACATACTCAAAATAATTGCCAACAAAACAAACAATACTATTTTTACATTTCTCATAACACAATTTTTTATTTTTCCAAAATTACCATCTTGTTTTTTGAGTACGATCGAAATCGTAACCTATTGTTAACAAGTGCGTTCCTCCATTATTTAACTCTTGAGATTCATTTATATTGTATTGAAACCCATATCCAACATAAAACCTTTGTTTTTTAAGTCCTAATAAAGGAGAAAAATATAAAGGTTCAAAACTTTGATCATTGATAAAACGTGCACTTAGCCCGGCCCACATATAACCATCTTTTGTATATTTTCTGGCTTTAAAATTAATATCAGATACAGAACGTTGATCACTCTCATAATATTTAAAATATAATGAAGGTTCTAACTCGTATTCTTCATTTTTCAATTTAAATGTATATCCTGTATAAACGTAGTAATTTCGCAATTTCTTCGGTTCTGATTCATCAAAAACCTTTACGCTTTTATTCAATATATTAGAAGCGTTCAAACTAAAGAAGAAACCCTGCAATTTGTATAAAGCAGCTGCTTCAAAATTTGAATTAAATGAAGATATATCCGCTCCAATATTTGGGTCGTCACCAGCATTTTCAAAGTCTGAAACATCAATTTTAAACTGAACAAATTTATATGAAATACCAAACGAAATAAATTGATTATTATCCTCACTGATCGTTAAATGATGTGCAAAACTAACCTGACCACCCGTTTGAGAAGTATTACCATTTTTATCTAAATACAAAATACCACCAACACCTGATCTTTCTAAAATTCTGGTATCATAAGTAATGATCTGGGTGTTTGGCGCACCACTTAATCCAACCCATTGAAAAACACCTGAAAGTCGCAAACGATGAATATTTTCGTCAATACCAGCATAGGCCGGAGATATTGAAAAAGGATTCTCAACCAAATACTGTGTGTAAGGCGACATCTTAAACTCCTGCGCATTTCCAGCCAAAGCAAAAACAAAAACCGATATTATTATAAACTTTTTCATTTCTTTTTATCTAATTAATGTGAAATTACCTTTATACTCTCTGTTATCAGCTGCGTAATTTAATCTAATCACATACCAATAATCACCACTCGGCAACGGTTTACCATTGTAATTACCATCCCACGAAGATCTATTACCCTTATAACTATTGATCATTCGTTGGTACCTATCAAATATTTTAACAGTAATATCCGGATAGATCTCAATGTTTATAGGATACCAAGTATCATTGATACCATCTCCTTCTGGTGTGAAGAAATCAGGAATTTCAATATCTAAAAATTCTAAAAATACAGTTTGTTCAATCACACAACCTTTCTCATCTCTTACATAAAAAGTATAATCACGGCTGGTACTTATATATAATACATTATCTGTACTAAAATCATCCGGTGAATCGAAACTGTATTCATAACCAGGCAATCCACCCGAAGCAATTACTGTATATTCATTTATAAAAGTATTATTAATAGTAAAAGTAATTGGCGTATAATTCTCAATTGTTACTTTAACAGGCTCATCGGAACAACCATAATCATTATGTTTTACAGTAACAGTGTGCTCTCCGTGAGAAACATTTTCAAATATTCCGGAGGCCTGGCTTAGATTACCATCCAATGTATAGGTAACCAGATTATCATATATCGGATCAACTTGAGCAATTATTGTAGTACCTGCATTATCACATGAAAAATCTGTTGTTGCCTCTAAATTTAAATATATTAATTGATTGATCTCTACTGTTTTTGGAGTTTCACAAATGTTCAATTCTTTTTCTTTTCTTATAATGATCTCATAAGTTCCTTTAGGTAAATTATTAAATTGAGATGAATTTTGATAAGAATTTCCACCATCTATACTATAGGTTACTTTATAACCTTGATCATTGGTCATATTTATTTTTATTGAACCATCAGAATCTCCTACACAAATTACATCTTCTGGAGTGATCTCATAGATCAATTCAGGATCAAAACCAACATCAATTGTAGCTATTGCTTCACAACCATTAGCATCTTTTGCTATGATACTATAAGTTTTTTCAGTTGCTACCGAAAAGAGATCTTCTGTTTGGTAAGTAGCACCATTATCAATACTATATGAATAAGGCGGTATGCCTCCTTTAGCTGATACCTGAACTTTACCATTTAACACTGCTCCATTACAAGTAGTTACATTGTTAATTTTTACAGCTGAAGATTCTAATAAGGTCGGTTCGGAAATACTAAACGGCGTAACTGCAAAACAACCATCTTCTTTAATTGCTTTAACTTCGTAATTTCCTATATCCAAACCTTCAAAAGTATAAGTGCTTGAAGAAATTGAATTTTCAGAATCTAACAGATTGCTGCCTTGATACAATTCATATGAATATGAATTTGAAATTTCATTTACAGTTATATTTACTTTTCCGTTTTCACTATCTTTACATAAAGCATCCGAAGGCGTTACTGTAACATCTAAACCAAAAACCGTTACCACTCTTATAGTTTCTGTACAACCGGTTCTACGTTGTGTTGCGGTATAAACACCAGGTCCGCTAACAGTAACTTCTTTTGCATTTCCAATTACATTACCGTTTGAATCTGTCCAAATATAAGTATCATAACCATCATCTCCTTCAAAAGTAAGTGTATCATTACACATAAACAGTTCACTATCAAACGAACAGGAGCTCGTATTAACATACAGATCCATTGAACCAACACTACCTAAACCACAACCATTAATTCCGTTTAAACCAGGTTGACCAGATATATTCTGACCAGAAGTTTCACCATCGTAATAAGAAGTTATGCTGTTGACAAGCATATTCGTACAAGCATCAGTGTAATCAAAACAATTATCTGAAGCAATTACTTGATATCTTATATCATGTGAAGTAGAAAGTACTTTCTTTTCTACCAGTGAATTATCAATATTAAAACGCAATTCTCTTGTAACAGGACTATAAGTATAGGTTACCCCTGCCGGAAGTTGCATTGTACTCTCATCTAGAGTTACATTACTCGGAATTGTATTTAAAATATAAGTATTTTGAGCATTATCGGTACCAACATTCTGAAAACTAATATTATACCAAACATTTGCTCCTAAAGGTACAGGCGATTGATGTGTTATCTCATTACCTGAAGTATCCTCAACACTGGTTATTACTTGTAGATTTGGCTCAATAATATCAATTGAAAAAGTATTTAAAAAAGTATATATCCAATCACCACCTACACTATTTGTTACTCTAACTGTAGCACCTGTTTCATTGTTTCCAATTAAATTATTTCCTGAATTAAGATCTGAAAGATTTAAAAGTTTTTGATCCCATCCCAATGTATTTGTACTATTTAAATTTCTATTAGTTACTTGAGCACCATTTTCAGTGATCTTACTATTAAAAAAGTTATTTTCCTCATTTTCAGCATCATGTAATGCTGTAAAATTTGCATTATTATCAGCTTTAAACAACATTTGATCTCCATACCAGCCAAGATCTCCCTCTAAAGCCGCAACTCCTACTCTACCCTCAACAGCACCTGATGGAGGTGTTACAAAACCAGAATAGTTAAAATCTACACTTTCATAAGGTGCATCTCTAACAGCAGAAAAACCATCAAAAGTTGAAATATACTTTCGTGATGCAGTTGCATCTTCGTAAACAAT
>JAOZVI010000187.1 GCA_029938265.1 Flavobacteriaceae bacterium
TTTTTATTCTGGGAATTATGACACTTTTTAATCTTTTCTAGTAATTATTGGATTAAATTAGCGTCAGAAAGATAAAAATATATATGATTAACGCAATTATAAAAAATTTACAGCGAGGTGTTCAATTATTAAATTCAATTGATGATCAGCAATACAGTAATAATTCTATTCCACCATATTATTCAAGTATTGGAATTCATATGCGGCATATCCTGGATATTTTTGATTGTATTTTTGATGGTTTGGAATCTAAACAGGTGGATCTGGCTGCTAGAAAAAGAAATGAGTTGGCAGAAAATAAAGTTGAATTTGGTTTGATTTATTTTAATGAGACTATTTCAAAACTTGAAGATTTAAAATCAATTGATTTAGATATTATTGTTGAAGTGAAAGATGATTTGGGTTTAGGAGTTGTTAAAGCAAATTATACATTGGCATCTGCTTTAATTCAGGCACATAGCCATGCAATCCATCATTTTGCAAGTACTGGGTATATAATTTCACAATTGGGAATTGAATTACCTGATGATGATTTTGGATATAACCCAACTACTCCCCGAAATATAAATCAAGAAGTATAAAGATTTAAAAATCTTTTTTATTCAGCTTTTTTAATTTTTTGGAATAAAAATGCAACCATATCATATTTTTAGCATAAGCCAGAATTTTCGGAAATTCAACAGCATATTTCTTGTGATTCATTAAGGCGATTTTATCCATAATTACCCAATGATCATTTATTGTTCTTACAGCATTAAAATATGATGCATTTTTATCTGTAGCATCATAAATATGTGTTGGTTCTGAAATAATACCATTAACTTCAATGATCTTAAAGTCTTTTGCATTGATCAGATCTTGAAAGTTGTTGTATTTGATATCTAAACGACCGTAATACCATCCTTTGATTTGATGACTTATTTTGTCTAAAAAGTATTCTAATTCTTTGTTTATTAAATGATTGCCATTTATAAATTGAGTGCCTTTTGAGTGATTTCCTATTACAGATAGTGTTATTTTTTTATCTTTTTTTAAAACAGTTTCTAAATTGTCTTTATGGATATTTTTGAGAAGATCGTAATATAAAAAAGCTCTTTCATCTTGAAGGATCAATTCTGAGAGCGTTCTTTTCCCATCGCCCTTAATGGTTAAATACTTTTTAATTGTAATAGATGTGATCTTACCATGTTGGCTATTTGGAAATCTATAGTAAAAAATGCCAATTTCATTTTTAAGATCAATAAATTCTTGTAAAATAATGGCTTCATCTATATTTGATAAATAAGATCTTAGTTGAGAATCAGTATTTATTTTTTTAACCAAATAACCTCTAAATCCTATATCGGGTTTAGCAATTAAAGGAAAATCGATTTCCTTATTTTTTAATCCTAGAGAAACTGAATTAAAATCTTCTTTCTTTTGGACCAATAGGCTTTTAGGACGGTATTTTTCAGGAATTAATAAAAGGGTTTTATATTTTGATTCGGTGCCATTACCTGAATAAAATATACCTGGATTTGTTGCTACATAGTGGAGAGGATGTTTTGCTTTTATTGATCTTATAAAAAAAAATGGAAGTAGGGGTAGATAGAAAACAACCGTTGGCCAGTGTTCCCATTGAGTTAATTTAACTATAGAAGATCTACTTATCATTATTAAAAAACTATTTTAATATAAGACGAATATCTTGTGAAACAATTACAATTAAAGTTGATAATAAACCAAAGGCAAATATCATAATTGAATTGTTATTTTTAAAATCTAAAACCAAAAGTCATCAATATTGGAGCAATAATTATCAACAATAAAGCAATTTCTAAATATTTTATTCCAGTTTTTTATAAGTATATGGAATCCTCATTTTCAATTTTCCTATTTGATTGCATATTGTTTATGAATTGTTTCCTTTTTTGTAAATATATGAATTGATTTATCAATCAAAAAAAGCGGGAATTTAATTCCCGCTTTTAAATAATTTAAGTAAATGCCTTATAAGTCTGGCAAAACATTATGAGAAATCAGTAATTATTGCATTAAGAGTGTCACTTGGTCTCATAGCTTTAGTTGTTAAAACATCATCAAAATGATAATAGCCTCCTGTATCAACTTTAGAACCTTGTGCAGCATTCAATTCATTAATGATCTTTTCTTCATTCGATGCAAGTTCGGCAGCGATATTTGTAAAAAGTTCTTTTAATTCAATATCCTTGTTTTGTGCAGCAAGTGCCTGAGCCCAATAAGTTGCTAAATAATAATGACTTCCTCTGTTGTCAAGTTCATTTACCTTACGTGAAGGTGATTTTCTATTGTCAAGAAATTTATCTGTTGCCTCATCTAAAGTTTCAGCTAATACCATAGCTTTTGGCACATCATAGTTTTCAGCTAAATGCTCTAATGATACAGCTAAAGCTAAGAATTCACCTAAAGAATCCCATCTTAAATGTCCTTCTTTAACAAATTGTTGAACATGCTTTGGAGCAGAACCTCCAGCACCTGTTTCAAATAAGCCGCCACCTTTCATTAAAGGGACAATAGATAACATTTTTGCACTGGTTCCCAATTCTAAGATTGGAAATAAATCAGTTAAATAATCTCTCAAAACATTTCCGGTAACTGAAATGGTATCTAATCCGGCTTTGGCTCTTTTTAAAGTATATTCTGTAGCATCTTTAGGAGACATGATTTGTATCTCTAAACCGGTCGTGTCATGTTCTGGCAGGTAAGTATTTATTTTTTCAATAATTTGAGCATCATGAGCTCTATTCTTGTCTAGCCAAAAAATTGCTGGTGAACCAGTAGCTCTTGCTCTGTTTACCGCCAGTTTGATCCAATCCTGAATTGGGGCGTCTTTCGCCTGACACATTCTCCAAATATCACCTTCTTCCACTTTATGGGTGAATATTAGATTTCCAGAGTCATCTGTAACCTGTACAGTTCCATTTTCTGGTAATTCAAAGGTTTTATCATGTGAACCATATTCTTCAGCTTTTTGAGCCATTAGACCAACATTAGAGGTTGTTCCCATAGTTGCCGGGTCAAAAGCACCGTGTTGTTTACAAAACTCAATTGTTGCTTCATAAACTCCTGCATAACTACTATCGGGAATTACAGCTTTAGTGTCTTCCTGATTTCCTTCTGCATTCCACATTTGGCCGGATGTGCGGATCATAGCAGGCATAGAAGCATCAATAATCACATCACTTGGTACGTGCAGATTAGTAATTCCTTTATCAGAATTTACCATTGCAACTGCAGGATTATTTTCAAAACAAGTTTTAATATCTGCTTCAATAGCTATTTTTTTTCCTTCTGGTAAAGTTTGAATCTTGTTTACAAGATCACCAAAACCGTTTTTCACATCAACTCCCAATTCTTTGATTATAGTACTGTGCTTGTCAAATACATCTTTAAAAAATACGCTTACAGCATGTCCGAAAATTATTGGATCAGAAATCTTCATCATTGTTGCTTTCATGTGTATGGAAAATAAGATGTTTTTATCTTTAGCATCTTTTATTTGTTCTTCAAGAAAGCTTAAAAGTGCTTTTTTGCTCATAATGGTTGCATCAATAATTTCACCTGCTAATAAGGAGGTTTTTTCTTTTAAAATTGTAGAAGTACCATTGTTATTGATAAATTCAATTTTAAC
>JAOZVI010000188.1 GCA_029938265.1 Flavobacteriaceae bacterium
TTCCTATTATTACCCCGAAAGCAAAAATAATTAGTCCGTATAATATGCCTAGGACTAATTTTAACATGCTTATACCGGCCAGATGCTTGTTCAGCAATTGGTTATTTTGAGCAATATTACGGTTGTTGAAATTGGTTATCCCAAGATCGAGAAAAATGAAAAACAAAAAAGAGAAATTAAATAGAGTAAAATACAGTCCATATTCTTGGGTCCCTACAACGTTTTGTACTTGTCGGTCAACGCCTAATATCCAAAAAGGTTTAACCAACAGGTTTAGAAAAAGAAGTAGCCCCAGATTTTTTAAAAACTTTTTTTGCATTGGTGCAAATGTAAGGGTTTAAGATTTAAAGTTTCTGGTTTAAGGTTTAAAGTTTGTTTTCAGGTTTCAGGTTTGTTGCTATAGAGTAATTAATCATGATCTGCATATATGATAGTAGGCTGTTCTTTTTTTCTTAATTTTGCCCATAATAAAAATTACAGATTTGACATTACTATTTTTTGATTTTGGGGCAGGTGAAATAATGCTGGTTGTATTGGCAGTACTTCTGGTTTTTGGTCCGGGAAAAATTCCTGAAATAGCAAGAACTTTAGGGAAGTTTATAAATGAGATAAAGCATGCCTCGGAAGATATTAAAACAGAAATTAATCGTGAAGCCGACCGTATTGATCGTGATAAAAGATTAGCCGAATATAAAGCTTCTAAATTAGAAAACGCGGATGAATCAATAGAAGAAACTACTGATCAAACTAAAGAAAATTAGATGCAAAAGAGAATTAATATAAAATCACAAACCCTATTTGTTTTTGCAAGCTCAATAAATTGATTACAATAGCGTTTATAAACTATCAAAATATAAATACCAATATGAGCAAGTTATTTTCCAGTATATTTCTACTTGTTATCTTAATTACAGTTCCTAATTTATTAAGTGCACAACGAAATCCTGCCAAAGGTGCTGATGAAGCATTCTCAAAGCAACAATACTCGTTAGCTATTGATAAGTATAAGAAAGCCTATACGAAAGTTAAAAAAAATAAAGAAGAGAAAAACAGAATAACAGCTCAATTAGCTGAATGTTACCGCCTTACAGGCAATTACAAAAGAGCATCAACATCTTATAAACGGCTTATTAAAAATGAGTGGGCTAAGCGCAATCCCGAGATACGCCTGCATTATGCTAACATGCTAAAAATATTGGGAGATTATGATGAAGCCATAGCTCAATATAATTCGTATGCCGAAAGAGTTCCCGAAGACTCAAGAGGACGTAAAGGGGCCGAGACAACAGCATTAATTGAACAATGGATTGAAAATCCTTCGAAATATGAAATAACCAATGTAAAAAAAATAAATTCTCGTGAAGCAGATTTTGCACCTGCCTACACAACTGATAATTACAATGAAATAGTATTTACTTCTACTCGTGAAGGAGCGTCAGGCAAAGAAACAGATAACTGGACTGGTCTAAACTTTAGCGACCTGTTTCTTGCAAAAATTGACAGAAAAGGAGAATGGTCTGAGCCGGTTCTTTTTGATAATACTGAAAACATAAATAGCACAGGCAATGAAGGGGCTGCTATGTTCAATTCAAAATTCAACACAATTTATTTTACAAGATGCCCCAACGACGAACAAAAGGAATCAGGATGTCAGATTTATAAAGCAAGACGTACGGGCCGCGCCTGGGGAAAACCGGAAATGGTTGACATTGCCACAATCGATACAATGTCTACAATCGGACAACCCACTGTAAGTGAGGGCGAACTAGTTATTTATTTCTCAGCTAACCGACGTAATGGCTTAGGAGGTAAAGATATTTGGGTAGCCTACAGAGATTCAAAATCAGATGCTTTCGGTCGACCAATGAATCTAGGAGAGGTTATAAACACACCCGGAAATGAGATGTTTCCTTTTTTAAGGAATGATACAACACTCTTCTTTGCATCTGATGGACACGGTGGAATGGGAGGACTTGATATTTTTGTAACAACCATTGATACTGCCGGAAATTGGGGTGAACCCAGAAACCTTAAATACCCTATGAACTCATCTTTTGATGATTTTGGAATAGTATTTCACCCAACTGATGAATATGGCTTTCTTAGCTCAAACAGAAAAGGTTCACGTGGCGAAGAAGATGTATGGCACTTTATTGAACCTCCCCTTAGATTTACTTTAAGTGGCACAATTAAAGATGACCGAACCTTAATGTATGTAAGTAATGCAAGTGTTCAATTAGTTGGATCTAGTGGTCTTTCGGTTACAACACGTACCAACGATGAAGGATTCTATAGTTTCGGCGAAAGCCAGCTTGAACCAAATACAATGTATGAAGTACTTGTAGCCAAGGCATTGTATTTTAATGAAAGAGCCACTTTTACAACCGTTGGTGTTGAATTCAGCAAGGACTTTATTAAAGACTTTAGCCTTATACCAATACCGGCCGAGCCTATTCCATTGCCTGAGATTCTTTACGACCTTGCAAAATGGGATTTAAAACCACAATATCAGGATTCACTTCAGGGTTTGATTCAAACATTACGCGATAACCCAAATATTGTGGTAGAATTAGCCGCACATACAGATTCACGCGATAGTCATGAAAAAAATGACATACTCTCACAACGACGAGCTCAATCAGTTGTTGATTATTTGATAATCAGAGGCATTGAACCTGGAAGACTTGTTGCAAAAGGGTATGGAGAACGAGTTCCTCTTACACTCAAAAAGGATGTTATAAGAGATGGATTCCCATTTACAGAAGGAACAACTTTCGATGAAGTCTACATTGAATCACTCACCAGCAACAGTGAAAAGGAAGCTGCTCATCAACTTAACCGACGTACCGAATTTAGGGTTCTTCGCAAAGACTATGTGCCGCAATCAACAAATATTGATCTAACAACAATAAATATTGCTATAAATCCTGATGACAATGCAATTGTGTTTACGGAAGCTCCGGGTACAGGAACCTATGTCTCCACATGTATCATTAATGGCTATAATGAAGAATTTGCTTTTGACAAGACAGCTGATGCTGTTATTTCACTAGACAAAGCTTTAGATCTTCTGAAGTGGGGAGCAATAAGCAAAGAAGACTTTGAAGGAGATCCGGAAAGAGTTCTTGCAAATAATACGATCGCCGACAGAGCAATAATTAATATTAAAGAAATAAATATTGCCAACAAAAAAGTGGAAAACGTAAAAATAAAAGTTAGTCATAAATTAAAATACGGACTTGTATATGGCGATAGACTTATGAAACAATTTGGAAAATATTCGTACAATACAAAAACACATAAACTAACTATTGAGTAATTAGAGGTTTCGGGTTTCAAGTTACTGGTTTTTAGTTTTGTACTAAATGACAGCAACAATGACAACCCGACAACAATGATAATCCGGCAACAATGACACTCACACCCAAACAATCACGATATATGCAGCGAGGAGTTTCTTCCTCTAAAGAAGATGTTCATGCAGCCATAAGTAATTTGGACAAAGGACTCTTCCCTAATGCATTTTGCAAGGTGATACCTGATATAATTGGTGGAGATGACAATTTTTGCAATATTATGCATGCTGATGGTGCCGGCACAAAATCATCGCTTGCATATATGTATTGGAAAGAAACCGGCGATATCAG
>JAOZVI010000189.1:0-2168 GCA_029938265.1 Flavobacteriaceae bacterium
GAGAGATAGAATGAAACTAATATTTCTTTGCAAACTTTGCTAAATTTCTTTGCGTTCCTTTGCGAGAAAAAAATTAATAAAAACCGATCAATACTGATAAGGGATGTTCAGAGTGATTATGAGATAGAGAGATTGAGGGATTGAGAGATAGAATGAAACTAATATTTCTTTGCGAGCTTTGCTTAATGCCTTTGTGCTCTTTGCGTGAAAAATAATGAAAAATTAATAAAAACCTGTAGCCGTATTTTAGGACTAGACACAAACTGGGAATGTTCAAAAGTAACTTATCATTTTGATATGAAGTTTTGAATCGTTAAAATTAAAGGGCGTATTCTCAAACTTACCAATGGCGTAACTAAGGTTTAATTGTCCCATTTTGGTTAAAAAAGAATAACCTAAGCCCAAACTGTAATTATTTGAAGTCGTATTGTTGATCTGATCTTGCAGGTAGGCAAAATCTGAGATCGTATAAAAATAAGAGCTGATATTTGTTTTGTAGCGATATTCAATATTAAAGATACTAAAGGCCGATGCAAAAATACTTTCTTCATTAAAACCCCTGATGGTATTTATACCACCAACTCTAAATAATTCGTTGGTAAATAAATTATCAGCGTCTATAATGCCGCTTTGATTTTGAATAAAGAAGTAATTCTTTACGTTTAAACGCCATAAATAATTGGTGATCAGCTCAAATTTAGTTTGATCGGTTTTATTTAGGTCGGTTTTTCTGTTACCATAAAAAGCTTTAAGATCAAAATAATATTTATAAAAAAAAAGTACATCATCATAAGGTTTTTTATAAGAAAGATTTATCCCAAAATTTAATTTTTTAAACGATTCAATACCATTATCATGATCAATATTTTGCAAATTGATTGAGTTTTCTGAATTTATTAATGCTGCAATTGTACTATTCTTTAATACGTCAAAGTAAAGACCTGCATCAAAATTTACATTGCTGTATGTTGAATCCTGACGATAAATATTTAAAGATGCCTGAGGCGAAACAGGTAGATTAAAAATATATGGAATTTGCGTTGCCACATCAAATTGCTGACTGTCATTACCATTGCTTTTCCAAAAAACCGAGATCATTGCTCCGTGATTGAAGATATTTCGCAATTTTACATCGAGATAACCATTAAAATCCATACCTGAACCTTCTGTTTTAGAGCTAAAACCAATAAGACCGTCAAAGGAATTTGATTTTTTCTTTTCCAGATATAAATAGATGTAGGTAGAATCATTTGTAAATAGTACCTGTGGAGGTTTGACTTCAGTTACAAATGAGATATTTTTCAAGTTAGTAGAAGCCATTTTCAGGGTTTGTAAATTAAAGGTATTCCCAATTTTTAGGTCTAAAGCATATTTGATATAAGCATCCGGAAAACCTTCATAACCATTAACAATAATTTTATCTATGTTTCTTATGTCTGATCTTTCAATTAATAGATCAGCCTTGGCAACAGAATTTTGAAAACTAATATTTTGCAGGGATACATTCGAAAAAGTATTTCCTTTAGCTTCTAAACCATTTACCAGAAACTGTAGCGTTTCAGAGATCTTATGGAAAGGTATTTCAAAGTATTCGTTATTAATTTGACTGGCTACTTTCTTTAAAGTCTCTTTTTGAATTTGATCATTATAAAAGATCTGTATTGTTTTAATTTGATCTCCTAAAATATAATTAGCAGTATAGATACTATCATTTTTGATCAGTGTATCTAATTTGGTATGCACAAAGCCCAGCTTTTGTAAATGAAGAGATATTGAGTCTAGTTCTTTATAGATTGATTTTTCTGAAAAGTGATCTTTTTGATAGTATATTTTTTCCAAAACTGTATTGTTTTTAAAAGATTTTGTTTTGGGAATAAGCGTTAGTTTTTGAGCATTAATTGTTAAGCTTTGTAAAAAAAAGAAAAGTATATATATATATGGTGTAGCTTTTATTTTCAAAATCTTTGATAAAAGTAGGGTAAATATCAAAGAAAATTACGAATATTTAAACTTATTGTTTTTTTAATCCTTTCAGAGTCATTAGACCTGAAAGCGTCAAAAAATTAGGCATGAGAGAGTAAAAAATGAAAGTAGGGAATACTAATGTTTTGGTTTTAACTCTTCGAGGTTTACAACTCTCGAAGGTTTGTTTACAACTCTCGAAGGTT
>JAOZVI010000189.1:2268-3646 GCA_029938265.1 Flavobacteriaceae bacterium
AACTCTCGAAGGTTAGGTAGCAACTCCATATTAGTAATCATTTTTAAAAATGTTATAATAATTGTTTTAAATGTTAACTTTTTAGTTTTTTTGATAATAAATAGTTGTGCCAAGTAAAGAAATCTTATTGAATAGAATATATAATTAAATCAAATGGCGAGTAAGAAAGTACCTTTAGTTAACGGAAAATATTATCATATTTTGAATAAAGGAAATAATAGTGAGATTATATTCAAGAATAAAGAGGATTATGAGCATTTTCTTAATTTAATAGATAAATATTTACTCTTAGTTGCCGATATATATGCATGGGTTTTGATGAAAAATCATTTTCATTTACTAATAAAAATTAAGGAAGATAAAGATATTGGATATTTAAAACCTTTATCATATTCTACAGATCTTAAAAATTGTGATTATTTGGAAAATAAATGGAAAACTATTCCAGATATTTTAGTTAGTAAAAGCGATGATCTGAATTTAAAAAAGCCAATACCATCAAGACAATTTAGTCATCTTTTTAATGCTTACGCCAAATATTTCAATACTAAATATCATCGAACTGGAAGTCTGTTTAAAAAAAGTTTTTCAAAAAAAATAATTTATTCAAAATCATATCTTCAATATATGGTTTATTATATTCATCACAATCCAGTACACCATGGGTTTGTTAAGAATATGATTGAGTATCCTTGGAGTTCATTTTTATTTTTTCCATCACCTAAAGAATCGTATCTAAGTCGAGATAAAGTAATTTTATGGTTTGATAATATTAATAATTTTGAAGAATTTCATAATACAGATCACAGTTTTGAAAAATTTAAAGATATATTGTTTTAAAAATCATGACCTTTCAGAGTCATTAGACCTGAAAGTGTCAAAAATCAGATCTAAAATAACCTAAAATTGAAAGTAGAAAATTAATCATACTACAGTAATTTTCATCTGGTATTATCCTATTATATTAACTTGTTTTTCTGTGAACAACTTAGTTTAAAAAAATCAATCATTTATAATTTGTTATACAACAAAAAAGTTATACATTTGCAAACTCTTAAAAAAGAGAAATTAACAAATAAAAATTATTATAATAGTATGCCAACTATTCAACAATTAGTACGTAAAGGAAGAACCAAAATAACCAAGAAGAGTAAATCGGCTGCCTTGAGTTCTTGTCCGCAACGTCGTGGCGTATGTACACGTGTTTACACAACAACACCAAAAAAACCAAATTCAGCTATGCGTAAAGTAGCAAGAGTTAGGTTGACAAATGGTAATGAAGTAAATGCATACATCCCAGGAGAAGGACATAACTTACAAGAGCACTCGATAGTATTGGTTAGAGGTGGAAGAGTAAAAGATTTACCTGGTGTTAAAT
>JAOZVI010000065.1 GCA_029938265.1 Flavobacteriaceae bacterium
ATCTTTTGTATATACCACTGATTTTTTCATTTTTAAAGGTTTGAAGATCTCAGTTTCAATAAATTTCTTAAAGGTTTTTCCTGATTTTTTTTCAATTATCTGACTTAAAAGGGCATAAGCAGAATTGCTGTAATCATATTGACTTCCTGGTTTAAATTTTGTTGTAGTTTGTTGTTTCATCAACCGTAAAACTTCATGGTCTAAAATTGGATCTGTACGATTATCTTTCATTAAATTTTCGTAATCTAACAGTCCTGAAGTATGCGTAAGCAATTGTTGAATAGTTATCATCTTTCCGTAATCTGGAAAATCATCAAAAATGTTGGTCAATGTTGTATTAAAAGACAGTTTATTCTTTTCTATCAGCATTAAGATCGCTATTGCTGTGAATTGTTTGGTTACTGAGGCAAGACGATAATTAGTATTTTTTTTGGCTTTTATACCTTTTTTAATATTTGCAAATCCTAAATTGTTCTTTTCTAAGATTTTCCCATTTTTGAAAATTGCATAACTTATTCCAGGATTTTTATCATTGTATTTATTAAGAAGTGTAGTAAAATTATTTTTTCCATATTGAGCATTAATTGAAAAAGAAAAAGATAAGAATATTATTAAAAAAGATCTAATATATAAATTCATTCGCTTTGTTTTAAAATACGCCACCACTCTAAACTCTATCTCAATTCTTAATCACAACCAAAGTAGCAATATTTCCGGTCAGCATATTCCATTCTTTCGAGCTAATTAAATATCCTTTATTATCAAATACATTAAATTCAGCAGTATTTGGTCCGGATGAACCTTGGTTTAATGCCTCAATATCTATTCTGTTAAAACCTTCCTTTAGATCAATATTGATAATAAAATAATTACCTTTTAATGTTACAGTTCTGTAAAGAATATCATCATTCAAATAAACTCTCACTCTATCGCCATCAACAAAACTATGATCTCTGCATTCAATTCTGATCTTATCAGTATCGGTTGCAATTCTTCCTAGTTCCTGACCTCTACTGGTTTTCAATTTAACATTACTAACATCTTTTCCGTTCCAATATTTTGGTTTTAAAACATCCTTATCGGTCTCTTGCTGGTTTTGCGACATAAAACTAGGTTGCGAACTTAAATTGTTTTGTTCTTTTAGAAAATCAAAGGCATCATTATTTGATTTTGCTTTAAAACTAAATTGCAGACTTGCAGGAATATCCAAATTAAAATCAAACTTCTGTTCTTCCTTTTGACTAACAGTATCTAATTTAAAATCAAAACCCTTTATTTGAACAGTATTATTTTTGTCGATTTGAGCAAAAATATTTACTGAGTTTATTAGAATAATTATAAGTATAAAGTTGTACTTCATATAAATAATGATCAATTATATTTTTGTGACAGCAAATATTGTGCTAAAAATGAGAATCACAAAAAAATAAAAGTTGCAATTTTGTTAATATTTTAAATTTTTTAGTTTTAAACTCAGGGTTTCACTTAAAGTGAAGCCCTGAGTGAAACGCAGAATTCAATAGATGATTAATAATCAAAATGGATATTGTCATCTGATAAATCAAGCCCTTACTAATAAAAATTAAGATTTCTCAGGAATTTTTTGAAGAATCTCTAGCAGGTATTTCCAGAATTTTTGTGTTGAAGGAATATTGGCACGTTCATCTGGCGAATGTGCTCCTTTGATGGTTGGTCCGAAAGAGATCATATCCATTTCAGGGTAATTTGTTCCTAATATCCCACATTCTAAACCAGCATGACAAGCAACAACAGCCGCTTTTTTATCAAAAATGCTTTCGTAAAGATCTTCCATAACGCCTAAGATAGGTGAATTAGAATTAGGGCTCCATCCGGGATAAGAACCCGAAAATCCCACTTCATATCCTTCATTTTCAAAAGCTCCTCTTAATTGATTGGCAACCTCCATTTTGCTTTCTTCTACCGAAGATCTGGTTAAACAATCAATTTGAATATTCCCATCTTTTAATGTTATTTTTGCAATATTATTTGAAGCTTCAACTAAATCATCCATTTCTTCACTCATCTTAAATACACCATTGTGCGCATTTTTTATAGCAGCAATTAATTTTGATTGTTCTTCTTTTGAAATTGACTTTGACGGAGTATCAATAGCTTCAAAAATAAAATCTAAATTTGGTTCAATCGCTTTAAATTCTTTTTTAATTTGATTAGAAATTTCTTCTGCTTTAGCGATAAAATTAACAGTATCACCAGTTTTACAAGCAACTATAGCAAAACTTTCGCGTGGAATAGCATTGCGCAAACTACCTCCTTTGATCTCAACAATTTTAATGTGATCTTGGGTTGCTTCTATAATGCGATTCATAATTTTATTGGCATTTCCAAAACCTTTGTGAATATCCATTCCTGAATGTCCACCACGCAATCCTTTCACTGAAATTTTATAAGCTTTATAATTATCGTTAAGATCTTCTTCTTTGTATTTTTTTGTAGCCGTAACATCAATCCCGCCTGCGCAGCCAATATCGAGTTCCGTATCTTCTTCAGTGTCTAGGTTCAATAGAATTTCACCATCTAAATAACCGCCTTGTAAACCTTTTGCACCTGTCATTCCGGTTTCTTCATCAATAGTGAACAGGGCTTCAATAGCGGGGTGAGGAATATCATTGCTCTCAAGTATACTCATAATAGCAGCAACACCTAAGCCGTTATCAGCACCAAGAGTTGTGCCATCAGCCTTAACCCAATCACCATTAATGATCATTTTAATACCATCATTATCAAAATCGAAATTGGTATCTTCATTTTTTTGGTGCACCATATCCAAATGTGACTGTAACACAATTGTTTTGCGATTTTCCATTCCCGCAGTAGCAGATTTTTTAATGATCACATTTTGTATTGGATCGATAATTGTTTCTAAACCGAGGTTTTTACCAAAATCTACCATAAAGGCAATAACCTTTTCTTCTTTTTTTGAACCGCGGGGAACAGCATTTAGATCTGCAAAATTATTCCATAATTGTTTCGGTTCCAGATTTCTTATATCGTTATTCATATTGTTTAATTTTTAATGTTTTATTTTATTCAAAGTTACTAAAAACTAGTACAAGTAAAAAATGAATTAATGATCTTAAACTTCAGTATTCGATTTTTTCAATCATTTAATCTTTCAATTATTTTATCAATCGCAATAAATATGATAGATTTGATAAGAATTAAACTTTTTTTAAAAGAATTTTAAGAGAATATATGGCATCAAAAAAGAAATTTGGGGCTTTTGCTGGAGTTTTTACACCTTCAATCCTTACTATTTTAGGTGTAATAATGTATTTGAGAATGGGTTGGGTTGTAGGTAATGCCGGCCTAATTGGAACGATAATGATTATAATTATTGCCCATGTGATCTCAATTTCTACAGGTTTGAGCATATCATCAATTGCTACTGATAAAAAAGTAGGTGCAGGCGGTATTTATTATATTTTATCACGTAGTATGGGAATTCCGATTGGTGGAGCTATTGGAATTACTTTATATATAGGTACTGCATTTTCAATAGCTTTATATGTTATCGGTTTTGCCGAGAGTTTTAATGGCTATTTTGGTTATGATACAGGAATTAATGGATTGCGTATATCCGGAACCATTGCTTTATTAATTCTTACAGCAATTGCGCTTATCAGTACTTCGGTAGCTTTAAAGGCACAATTTTTTATTTTAACGGCAATTATATTTTCTTTGGTTTCCATTTTTATGGGAACTCATGAATTTGCGCCACAAAGTGTGCAAATGTTATCTGGGGAAGGATCTGTTTCTCTTGAAATAGTTTTTGCGATATTTTTCCCTGCCGTTACCGGATTTACGGCTGGTATAGCGATGAGTGGTGATTTAAAAGATCCAAAAAGATCTATTCCTCTTGGAACTTTGGCTTCAATTGGTGTTGGTTTGATCGTCTATTTGGGATTGGCTTTTTTTATATCTTATAATGTTGACTCTGAAGTATTAAAAACAGATAATAATATTTTGATGAAAATTGCTTTGTATGCACCTGCCGTAGTAGCTGGTATTTGGGGAGCAACTTTATCTTCTGCTTTAGGGGGGATTTTAGGTGGCCCCAGGATCTTGCAGGCAATGTCGTTTGATAAAATTACACCAAAATTCTTTGGAAAGGGAAGAGGAAAAAATAATGAGCCTGTAAATGCTCTTTTTCTTGTTTTTGTTATTGCACAAGCAGGAATTTTAATTGGAGAGTTAGATGTCATCGCCCGTATTGTTTCAATGTTTTATTTGGCTGCGTATGGTATAATTAATATAACTTTTTTTCTTGAAGGTTGGGCAAATCCAGATTTTCAACCAACTTTTAAAGTAAAACGATGGGTTGGTTTAGTTGGTTTTATTGCCAGTTTTGGAGTTATGTTCAAGCTGGATATGTTAGCAATGTTTGGGGCACTAATTGTTATTGGTGGGATATATTTTTGGTTACAACGTAAACAGATCAAATTACAATCAGGTAATGTTTGGCAAAGTGTATGGGAAAACATTGTTGCAAAAGGGCTTAAGAATTTGGAAACAAAAGAGACCAGTGGGGGTAACTGGAATCCAAATATTATTCTTTTTAGCGGAGAAAGTGATGACAGACCTTATTTATTGGAGTTGAGTAATATTGTTTCCGGAAATACCGGAATTGTGACAAACTTTAATTTGGTTAACGCTCAAAATAATGAGGTTCCTTTAACAAGAACCAAACAGACCATTAAAGATAAAACCCTGGATAAGTATGGTATTTTTGGTAAAAAGATAGAGGTTGATAATCTTTATGAGGGTATTGAAAATATTGCTGCAACTTTCGGTTTTACTGGAATTGACCCTAATACAGTAATGATGGGGTGGGCAAAAAACACAAAAGATCCAATTGATTATGCCAGATTAACCCAAAAACTGATCAGCTTAGATTTTAATCTTCTTTACCTTGATTATGATAAAGAAACAAAATTTGGTAAATATGAAACAGTAGATCTGTGGTGGCGTGGAGCAAATAGTAAAAATGCAGAAATGATGCTCAATGTTTCAAGATTTATTATCCAATCTCAAAAATGGAGAAAAGCTAAAATCAGAATTTTATTGGTAAACCATAATAATATTGACAGTAGTATTATTAAAGCAAAAATTTCTAAATTGATCAATAAGTTTAGAATTGATGCAGAGATCAAGATTATTAATAATGCAGTAGAACAAAGGCCATTTTATAAGATCATTGAAATTATGTCTTCTGATACTGATATGGTAATGATAGGAGTTCCTGATGTTAAAACAGAAAATCAACCCAAATTTGTTTCAAATACCAATAATCTTCTCAATATAATTGGAACAACATTATTGGTGAAAGCCTCGAATGATTTTAACACTTTAGATCTGAATATTCAAAAGGATATAAAAAATTACGAAAGGAAATCTATTGAATTAAAACAATTACCGGTTTCAAATATTTCTGAAATTAACAAAGTAATAAGCGAACTTGATGAGCATTTATCTGACACTGTTGAATCCTTATCAGAACCGGCATTGGTATCAATATCATCAAATTATTACCAGTTTATTGAAAGTATAAAAGTCGATTTTGATAAAACAATTCAAAAATTAGATGATCTAAACTCTGTTGATCATTTTACTTCCAAAATTCTACCATTTTTGAATAATGTAATAAATACTTCGGTTGAATTTAGATCAGATAAATTGCCAATTCTGAGTGAAATATTTGAGAAAGAGATTAGAGAATTTGTCAATAAAAGAAAAGAATTTATAAAAGATGCTCCCTATAAGATAAGATACTCGCCAACTGACAGTAAACAAAAAGGATTTTTTAGTAACAAAAAAACAATTTATTGGAGATCAATTTTAGAATCGTATTCTAAAACAAAAATATTACCAAATACACAAAATGTTTTCTACGATCTTGGAGTTCAAAATTTAATTATTTTAAACCGACTTACTGAAAGTTTAGCAAGTGAAATTCAATCATTTTTAGATATAATTGCTAAGGATAAACGGATTAGTAAAGAGTCAATTAATAATTTTTCTTTTCATATCAATGTACTTTTTGATGCACTAAAAAAAGATAGTTTGAATATACAAAAACAAGCTGTTGAATCGTTGAATTCATATGAGAGAGGCATTTGTATTGAGCTTATTGAAGGAATTGAAAAAGACCAGTTTTATAAATATGTAAAAGAGCAAAATAGAAAACTTAACACTAAAGAATTAAGGCTTAATGAGAATAATGTAAATGATTTTGCTTCTGACTGGCTGAGAAATCAGTTAATGGCGCATAGGCAGGCAGAATCAGATTTCAGTTTAACAATTACCGGAATATCGATTTTTGGAATTAACGAAAAGATTAAAACACATATCAATAGTGAAATAATATCACATCAACTTAAAAAGGTAAATTCACTTTCTGAAATTATAAAATACGTTGATGATCATTTAGAAAAAGGACTAACAAATTACAAAAGTAAAGATCTGGATAATATTGCTGAGGCTGTAAATCATATAGATTTTATCAATATTTTATCAAGTGAAGAAGATGAGATATTGGAATTAACCGGTACAGCACCTTCTGTGGTTGATTTGATGAGTGCGAAATCATTCAATGATTTTATTAAATGCCAAAATGAAGTTGTAAAAGAGATACCGATCAGTTTATCTAATATTCAAAGTTATATTATTCAAACTTCATATTTATCACCTTTACAAACTACGTTACAGGATATATCAAAAGTATTTAATGAGAATTCAGAGGAGCTTTATACAACCTCAAATTTGATCAAACATATTATTGACGAACCTGTAAATCCCGATAATATTACTCTTTATAAGGAGGATATTAAGAAAGTACAAAAGGATGTTAAAGCTAGCTTAAAGAGTCTTAATAATTTATCAGGTTCTTTTAACCTTGATCTGAATAGTAATACTCATAATACCATTTCTGAGTTAAATATTAGATCGATCATTGAATCTATTGATTCTTACTCAAAAGTATCTCAAAATCCGATCATTAAAACTAATTTCCAGAGTTGGTTTGACAATAAAAAGAAAAATGTAAATCTGGCTTATGATAAAATGATGAATTTTATCATTCAGCGAAAGCAAGAAATTGATACGATTAAATTTGAAGAGCAGCACAATCAATTTCAAAATAGTATTGAACAGACTAATGTTTTTGTACAATCATTAAAAATGGATCCTGATGTTGAAAAGGAATTGTCATTTTATTACAAAAAGCTCTTTACCGGTAGCCATTTAGGAACTGTTAATTTAAAGTATAGAAAAAAGGAAATTGACACTGCCAAAAGAGCAATTGATAGAATTGACGAAGGAGTTAACGGTGGTATAATGATCATAGGTGAAACTATGTCGGGCAAAAGTTATCTCACTGAAACTATTTCAAATTTAATATTGCAAGGTGAAAAAGTTTATATAGATCCGCCTGAAAAACAAAATTATGATGTAAATGATGTGCATCTCGCATTCCAAAAGATATTTAATAAAAGTGGAACTACCGAGTCAATTTTAAACCAAATCGATGATGGTACAATTTTAGTTTTTAACGACCTCGAAAAATGGTGGGTTAAAGCAGATAATGGAAGTGCCGCAATTAATTACATATCAAAGATTATTCAAATTTTTGGATCTAAGCATTACTTTTTATTGAACTGTAATATTTTTAGTTTTGATATTCTCAGAAAATCTTCAATTTTGGATGAAAGTTTATTATCAACGATAATTGTCTCACCTGTAAGCAGATCAGAAATAAAGGAAATCATATTAAAAAGGCATAGAACAGCCGGAATGGACATATGGTTTAACGGTAAGCTTGTTGAAGATTCTAAAAAATTAGATGCATTTTTCTCTGATCTACATGACAGATCAAATGGTAATGTTGGTGTTGCTTTAAATTCTTGGATTAATGGTATTCGTTTAAATGAGGATAAGCAATTAATTATAAGAAAAAATAGTATTGTAAATTTCCCTTTAATTAGCAAAGCAAACTGGAAGGTTATTCTATACCATTTCATTATTCACGACCATTTAAAAATAATACAAATTCAAAAGATATTTGGGAAAAATGATAATGAATGGATTTTTAATACTATAAAAGAGATTGAAAAAGCTGGGTTGATCTATAGGAAATCAAGTAGTACCTATAAATTGAATCATTCTTCAAAATATTTTGTAGAAAAATGGTTAAAGGAAATTAAAATATTAAACTAACATACCATGCAGGATTATATTGATCAAATACCTTTTTCACATTTTTTCACTTTTGTTTTAGTTGGACTGGCACTGTATTTAGTTTTGTATATTCTAGATAGTTATGTAATCCCAACACTAAAAGAAAAACGGAGTTCTATTGATCCATTGTGGCAGAAGATTAAAATTATAAGCTGGCTTTTATTTTTTGGAGTTTTTTATTCAACCTTGTTTAGAAAGAATATGGCAATTACGCTTGTTTTTACCGTCGTAATTCTTGGTTTGGGATGGAATTATTGGAGAAATGTATTTTCGGGAATCTTGATAAAATTTAAAAACCAATTAAAGGTAGGAGATTATATATCGACTGATTTTACTAAAGGAATCATAAGATCGGTTTCTTTGTCCCAGTCAGAATTGGTAAATGAAAAAGGAGAATTGGTTATCATTCCAAATTATAAATTGAGGTCTTCTGTATTGAAACATCTTCAGGAAACAAACAATGTAAAAGTTTATACTTTTGTAGTTAAATCTTCCAATAAAGAATCTGTCGAAGATATTCACAAACTAGCTTTAAATTGTCCATATATATCAGTAAATCAGGATATAGTTGTAAAAAGGGAGCAATCAAATAAATTCCAGATTAAAGCATCTATTATTGATAATTCATTTGTTGAAATGATTAATAAATATTTTGATGAAGCGATCAAAACCTAACTTTTCTAATCGATCAGTTAAGTTTTGATTGAATTCTTTTTCAGCCTTGGCTGAATAAAAGTGCAGCAAAATAAATTTTCATTATTGTTATATGTCTAATACAATATTTTTTAAAGGTTTTCTAACTTTTTTCATTCCGCTAAAAATATCTTCATTTGTTCTAATTCCTACAGGTAATAACAATACTGATTTTAAATTCTTTTCTTTTAAGTTTAAAATTTCGTCGATTTTTTCAGGAATAAACCCTTCTATCGGGCAGGCATCTATTTTCTCAACCGCACAAACTGTCATTAAATTACCTAAAGCTATATAGGTTTGAAAAACAGAAGATTGCTCTATTTCTTGCTTGCTTTTATTTTTGTACATATCCTTTAACTGTCCTCTAAACTCGCCAACAATCTCTTCTGATATACCTCTTACTTCTTTTTCCAGATCAAAATAAGCATCTATTGTTTTTTCATCAACAACAGTATCAATACAAATAACTAACATATGAGAACAAGTGGTAATTTGTTTTTGGAAAAACGAATGAGGGAAGAATTTATCTTTTAATTCCTGATTGTCAAAAATCAGCATTTTAATGGGTTGTAATCCAAAAGATGTTGGTGTTAGATTGAATGCTTTCTTTAAAGTATCAATTTGCGACTTGTTTAACTTTTTATCTTTATCAAAAAATTTGCAGGCATACCGCCATTCTAAACTATCTATTATATTCATTTTCTAAATTTTTATTTTGTTGATAATAAATCCCTTCAATCTCTAATCAATAACAATGTTTCTAACTTAAAGACTGCATTGTTACCAATTTATGATATACATTTTTCCGATCTAATAATTCTTCATGAGTACCTTGTTCAACAATTTTACCTTTTTGGATTACAATGATCTTATCAGCTTTTTGTATGGTTGATAATCTATGTGCAATTACTATTGATGTCCGGTTTTCCATCATCTTTTCTAATGCTTTTTGAACCAATTGTTCTGATTCGGTATCTAAAGCTGAAGTAGCTTCATCTAAGATCATTATTGGTGGATTTTTAAGTACAGCCCGTGCAATAGAAAGTCGCTGTCTTTGTCCGCCTGATAGAGTACCGCCACTATCACCTATATTGGTATCGTATTGTTGCGGTAGATCTTTAATAAATTCATGAGCATTGGCAATCTTAGCTGCCTCAATGATTTCTTCATCACTTGCATGCTCAACACCTAAAGTGATATTATTTTTAACCGTATCGTGAAATAAGATCGATTCTTGTGTTACGAGACCCATTAATTCCCTTAAAGATTCTTTTTTAAGATTTTTGATATTGATATCATCAATTAGAATTTCACCTGCATTTACATCATAGAATCTCGGTAGCAGATTAGCTAAAGTAGATTTGCCACTTCCTGACTGACCAACTAATGCCACACTTTTACCCTTCGGAACTTTTAAAGAGAAATCCTTCAAAACATACTCATCTTTATATTTAAAGGAAATATTTTTAATTTCAATTTCTTTATCAAAAGAAGTCTTATCCAGAGCATTTGGTTTATCGGTAATAATATTTTCAGTTTCAAGAACCGACATGATTCTTTCAGCGGAAGCATTACCTTTTTGAATGCTGAAGATTGCTTTAGAAATTGCTTTAGCCGGATTTAAGATCAGGTAAAATAAGCCGATAAATCCTAAAAATTCCTGAGGTTGCATTTCATTATCTCCTGATAGCACAATTCTTCCACCAAACCATAAAATTGCAATTATTGTTGCCGAACCTAAAAATTCGCTCATGGGCGATGCTAAATTATTTCGATGCAAAACACTATTCATTAAGTGATAGAATTTATTGGTAGATTCTTGAAATTTTCGTTCCATTTTATCTTCAGCAGTAAAGCTTTTGATAACTTTTGATCCGGTAAGTGTTTCTTCGATAAATGATAAAAAATTACCGGTTTCTTGTTGGGCCAAAAGTGATGTGGCTCTTAATTTTTTACTTATAGATGAGATTAAAATTCCCGATACAGGGAGTAAGATAAAAGCAAATAGTGTAAGTTTTGCACTTATGGCAAACATTGAGATCAAAGTAAAAACAATAGTCAAAGGTTCTCTTACAATGGCTTCTAATGAGTTTAAAAAAGAAACTTCAATTTCCTGAACATCAGATGTCATACGTGCAATGGTATCTCCTTTTTTCTTTTCGGAAAAATAAGATATTGGCAACTCAATAATTTTATGGTACAAACTGTTACGAACATCTTTAACAACACCATTTCGCAAAAATGCCAAAACATATAAAGCCAGATAGCGAAACAAATTTTTAAAGAAGAACATAGCAAAACTGACGATTGAAATAAAGAGTAAAGCCTTTTCAGCCCCACCGCTTTCCATCATGTTAGAAACGTAATAATTTAGGCTATTGATTACATAGTCATACAGCCCTGCAATTCCAGTAAAATCCGGTTTCACAAATACTTTTTCTTCTCTGCCAAATAAAATTCCAAGAACGGGAATAAATGTTATTACCGATAGAACATTGAAAATGGCATAAAGTATATTGAATAAAATATTTAGCCATGCATATTTTGAATATGGTTTGGCAAAACTTAGAATTTTTTTGAAATAATTCATAAAATAACAATAGGAGGTGATACTTATAAAAATATCACCTCTTTTTAATTCTTATAGAAGAAGTTTTTTACAGATCAAGTTCTTTAATTATATTTTTGATCTTGTTATCGAGTTCGCCTTCAACTTTTTTAGCATCTTCTATATTATTTAGAGGAGCGTTTACACTAAAATAGAATTTGATCTTAGGTTCTGTTCCACTTGGCCTGGCAGCAACTCTTGTACCATTAACGGTTGTGTAAATCAACACATTTGATTTAGGAAGATCAATAACTGTTTCTTCATTGGTTAGTAGGTTTCTACAGATCGAATTTTCGTAATCATATAAAAATTCTACTTTTTCACCAGCCATTTCAGAAATAGGATTTTGACGCATATCAGTCATTATTTGTGCAATTTCATTTGCACCCTGAATTCCTTTCTTAACAACGGCAATTAAATGTTCTTTGTAAAAATCATGCTTTTTATAAAGTTCTAACAATTCCATGTACATTGAAGATCCTTTTGCTTTTGCCTGAGCAGCAATTTCACATGCGAGTAAAGTTGCAGATACAGCATCTTTGTCTCTTACAAAATCACCAACCATAAATCCGAAACTCTCTTCACCACCACCAATAAAATCTTGTTTTCCTTCGGCTTCACGAATTGTTTTTGCAATCCATTTAAAACCTGTAAGAACAACTTTTGTTTCAACACCGTAACTTGTTGCAATTTCATTGATCATGGGTGTTGATACGATGGTAGAACCAACAAATTGATTTCCGTTCAATTTACCTTTTGTATCCCAGTCTTTTATAAGTGAGTTTACCAGTAGGGCAAAAGTCTGGTTACCATTTAATAAAACCATATTGTTATTTAGATCACGAACAGCAATTCCTAGTCTGTCACAATCAGGATCTGTTCCAATAACAATATCTGCACCAATTTTTTCAGCAAGATCGGTAGCCATTTTAAGTGCTGCTGGTTCTTCCGGATTAGGAGATTCTACTGTAGGAAAATCACCATTTGGTTCTCTTTGTTC
>JAOZVI010000190.1 GCA_029938265.1 Flavobacteriaceae bacterium
TATAAATTTCTCAAATACAATTCAAAAATTTAAGTACCCAATACTTAAGAAAGAAAAAGATTTTATTAAATCTTTTAAAAATATGGAAAATCAATTGGAAAATATTCCTTTTGTTTTAAGTGGCGATAAAGAAAGTTTTGAAACAATTGATTCCGATGGACGAAAAATAAATGTTCTATTAAGTGGAATAGAAAAAGATATCATGAACCATTTTATTGATACTGAATATATTTTTGCCAATAGTAAAAATAAAGAAGTGTCAGCAACTTTATTTAAAAGATTACTTTTAAAAAATTACCTTAAAAAAACAGGAAAAATTTTTGAGTTATACGAAGATGAGTTTTTATCAATTATAAATGATGGCTATGAACTCGATGATGTATGCAGTGACTGGTTAAATAAATGGCCTGAATGGAATAAAACGCTACAGAATATTCGTTTTGATTCAGTAACTGAGCAGGTAGTTCCGGAATTTAGTAAATTTAGTAATTTATCACATTACAGCAGTTTTAACTTTTATTGTCCCGATTGTAATAAAGAGATGTCAGAAGAGCTAATGAATAGAAATTATAGTGTTCATAATAGTGAAGATCTCTCTCCACAGCGATTCTCAAAGGACACTCGCTGTCACTATTTGTTAGAATCTAATGCATGGCAATGCCCTATGTGTGAAAACATTACATTAAATCCAATACCGTTACATAAATCGCTCGATGAAATACTTCTTCCTGTTTATGATAATTTAATGGAAGAAAACAAAACTGAACGAGAGAAAGACTATTCGGATGTTAGAAAAAAAGAGATTCACTATAAAAATGAGATGAATAAAGAACTTGAAAAAATGTTTTTTGATAATCTTAACAGCATTTTAGATCTAAAAGATAATATGGAAAAAATGCATGCAGAAATAGATGGTGAATCAGAAGCTATTCAATTTATAAATGAATCTGTTGCAAAATATAAAAAACTACAATCTGAGATAATAAATAGTATTGAAAAATCAAACGAAGAGTTGAAAATGAGAATACAGACAACTGCTCGAAAAATATTAGCTTATGTAGACAGAATCAAAGATCGAGAAATGGAAATGTTAAACCGTGAGCTTAATGATTTGTCAAGAGCTAAACGACTGGAAGATGAACAACGAGATTCCATTCAACGAAACATACTTTCGGCAAACCAAGAACAAAATCAAATTCTTGATTCAAGATTTAGTGAATTAATATCAACTAATAAAGAAGGGCTAGGTCAGGTTTCTGAAGGAATCTCAAAACTTGAAGAAACGAACAGGAAAGGTTTTGAAAACACTGTAAATGCTTCAAAGGATATTAAAAAGGCTATTGGTTTAAATAATGCTATGCAGGCTGCACGTAACGAAAAAATGGGGATTAATCCGTATGACCATTCTTCCATACTCCGTCCAGGGCGTTCAGTTAAGCAGTCTTTTATTGAAATAGGGCACAAAATTACTGGAAAATCATCTCTTGAAAGCCACAAATCTAAATTAGAAACCCTCAACTAGTAATATTATGGAACAAAATAACAGACCAATAAAAGTAGAATTTCCGAGTAAAATGAGAGTTAATTCTCCGGAAATTGATTCAATAAATAAAACAACTAATCGGATTAGTAATTGGTTACATAATGATTTAAAAGCAATTATTGAACCACTTACGGTTGTTAGGTTTATTCCTGATATGATTACAGATTTTAAAAAAACTGTGGTTACACAGTTTACAAATCTTTTAATGGGACAGATTGAAGGAGATGTTATTAATCGTCAGGCAAATATTAAGGTTTTAAATAAGAAGATTGAATCAACAAAAAATCATATTAATCAAAAAGAAAAAAACCTTGATAAAACAAATATAAGGGTCACAAATCGCTACACTAATTTAGCTGAACAATTAAATACGGAACATGAAATTTTTCTTCGTAAGCTTGACAGTCATGCTTACGAAATTATTGATAAAGTTTACCCAAACCAGATACAGGATAAGTTTTCTTATGATTCTCTTCCAAGTATTGATTTTCTTTCGGAACATGCTATGGTTTCAGTAACAGACCGTAACATTTGTCTTGACCAAGGTATGAATGATGCATATAAAGAGGTTTCTAGGTTTGTGGATAATAGGCAATTGTTTTACAATGATCTAAACGAGTTTGAATGCAATGGATTTGAAGAAGGTGTTTATGAATTACCCTTTTGTTTTATGGAATTGGAAAATAGCAAAACTGGTCAAGTAAAGAAGGAATATTGGTTTCAGAGTGAATTGATTGCTGGCGAAAAGAACCCTGATTTTGATGGCTTGCGTTTAGAAATGGAAATTCAGGCTGACGATATTACAACCTCTGAAAAACAAATTGATTCCGTACTTCAAAATATTGAAGATTTTTTAAATGAAAAAATACTCGATTCTGAAAAACAAAGGTTTATAGATGATTTAAAATAAAACTAGAAAAAATGAACTTAGATAGTATTCAAGATAGTACCAGATACCTAGTTAAAGAATTACATTATGGCAATATTATGCCTGGTATTAGGAAAGAAATTTTACGCGATATTTTCCTCCAATCAGGAGCTCATGTTAAAGGGGGTGTTTATGGTAATGAACTTTCAGTTAATGGAACAGGTATTACTGTAGATGGTGCGGTTTATTGCAAAAACAATATCCGATTTGATTTTAATGAAAGCAAAGATAAAAAAGATGTTTCCTTTAATTCAACTGTTGTTTGCCCAGGAACAGTGCTTGTTCCTGGTAATGGAAGTAAGGTAAGGTTTTTTTCTGATGTTTATACGGGTAAAACAAATCTAAAAAATTGTATTGTTTATGGCAATGTATATGCCACATCTGCCACATTAGAAAATACTATTGTGTTGGGAGGTGTTTATTGTAAAAACGATTTAAAATTGAAAAACTCTATTGTTTTTACATTTCGTGCCGGCCAATGCCATTTATCAGATCATGTGTCCATACTTTCTCCATTTGGTTTTGCAGATCAAATTAGCATGGAAACAACAGTTAATATACTTACTTTCAGTAGTTTGTTTAATTTGGATAATGAAGCCAAATACAATGGAAACCTTAAACTAGATGAAACGGATATTTACGAAATAGAATTAGAGAAAAATGAGGAATCTGAAGAATTTGAGAGTAAAATAATACAGGTATTATCAGTTGCTGAAAGGTTATTAAATACTTCTGAAATCATTGAACATTTTAAGCAAAACAAAAAATTCATTGAGTTTCTTTCTCTAAACTCACATTTAAGTGAAGAGGATAAGAAAAGCTTTGTTGCCAACAATATTGAAGAACTAGAAAATGAATTATGGCAGATTATCGAAAAAGAATCTGAATTTAATGAACTTGATGGATCTAAAAGTATGGATGAAATGTTTAAGCAATATGCAGCTGAACTGTAATTAATATATTACTTGTTGAAGTAGTAACCTTCGTGGTATAAGTTTAATCAAAAACAGGTTTTAATTTAACTAATATGTTTAAAAAATGATTAACCTTGGGTATTCAATACTAAATTTCATTTTATAAATTATCCAGACTATAAAAAGCTCCTCTGTTTTCTTTTCTTTTCATCGACATCTTCACAATCAGATAAGCTATGGT
>JAOZVI010000013.1 GCA_029938265.1 Flavobacteriaceae bacterium
AATGGTCTTTTTTTTTGCCCACTTAGATTTTTATATAATTTGATTAAAAATCAAGCTTTTGTACATTTACATAGTCTTTCAACATAGAAAAACAACAGACAAAAAAAGAAAACTTAATACTTTTTATTATAACCTTTTAACTTTAAAACAACCCATCAGGTGTAATACCCAACCATTTAAAATAGGTCATTGCCATAATGATTGAAATACCCCAGGCAATAAATTGCATGGTGATACCATACTTAAATGCATCGGTCATACTATACATATCGGTTTGATATAAAAGTAAAGCAGGTTTACTGTTAAATGGTAAAACATAAACATGTTCTATCAACAAGGCTACCGGAAATGCCAGACTCATAATTGGAAAACCAAAACGTACAGCTACACCTATCGCAATTGGTACGAAAATCATAGAACGCATGGTTTTTGATTGCATAAAAAGAGCACTAAAAACCATTCCTCCGGTCAGTACAACATACAAAAGCCAGAATGGTGTAGTATCACCAAATCCCATTGCATCAAATGCAGCATTTACGGAAATTTGCGGTAAATCGGTTACCTTAAATCCAGCACCCAAAGTATATGCACCGGCAGAGAATAATAGAAGGTGCCAGGGTATATCCACATCATTCCATTTTACAATTCCGATTCTTGGCAACAAAGCAACAATACCACCAACAAAAGCAACTGCTGTAGGGCTAATACCGTGATATCTATCGGTTACCCAAAGTGCTAAGATACTTCCAAATATAAGTAATGATTTTATTTCATTAAAACTAACCGGACCTAATTTTTTTAATTCCTTTTTAAGGCTGTCCATACCTCCTTCAATCTGCGGTTTTCTTTCTTCGGGCGATATTGGAAATATTATTTTCATTCCTACAAACCACCCAATGATCATCAATAACATGGCTACAGGAAATGCTGCTTCCATCCATTGAGAGAAAAATACATCAACGCCTAATGCTCCTGCTATTAAAGATGCTGCCAGTAAGTTTGCTCCTGACCCTGTTAGAAATGACGCAGCACCCATATTGTTTTGAAATAAATTCTGTAAAACAACATTGCGTCCAAAGTTATTTTTAGATTTACTTGTTGCTCCATAAATTGCAGCAACAACCATAAATACCGGTAATAAAATAGCTGCTTTTGCTGTAGTAGCTGAAATAAACAATGATAAAACGAGATTTATCACTAAAAAACTGAAAATTACCGAATTGGCATTATGTCCAAATTTTACAATAAACCAAAGTGCAAATCTCTTGGCTACACCTGTTGCTACTAACATACTGGCTAAAATAAACGACATAATATTTAACCACATTACTTTATGACCCAATTGATGATAAGCATCAACCTCGGGTAAAGTTCCGGTAAGTACTAAAGAAATAATTAAAATTAATGAAGTTAAATAATTTGGAATTGCTTCAGTAATCCAAAGAATTAAAGATGCTGCAAATATTGCCAGCATGGCTTTATTTGAATGGATGAAATTTTCCATACCAATGGTATCAAAATTTATCCTGGCACTGGCACTTAATTTTTCTATATCAAAATTATGAAGAAATGAAAAATCAAAAACATATAAAATTAATATGAAGGAAATAATTGCTAATGGAGCACCAATTTTAACTAAGAATTTTTCAAATTTTGATTTCTCCCTTACCGGAAGTTTCTCCATTCTGTAATTGTTCATATCCAGAACATCGTAATCTTCTTCTTTTTCTTCTACTTTTTGTATTGCTTCTGCCATCTCTTTAGTATGTATCAGGTTTAGGTTTTGGGTAAAGAAATTTTAACTTAAAAAATCCTTAGCAAAACTAAAAAAACTTAGAATTCTAAACTTAACAATTTTTGCTTAAGATTAATTAAAGGACTGATTGACTTAAACAATCAGTCCTTTTTAAATTTTACCAGTTTTTATAAGGATTTTTCATTAACATAGAGTTATAATATTTTACTTGTCCTGTTACTTCTTCTCCCAACCATTCAGGTTTAGTAAATTCAGTATCTTCACTTGGTAATTCAATTTCAGCTACAGTTAAGCCTTCATTTTCTCCATAAAATTCATCTACTTCAAAAATAAGATCGCCGTCAGCTTTAACGATAAAACGGGTTTTATCGATAGAGCCAGGTTCACTAATAGCCAATAAGGCTTTTGCATCTTCAACTGAGATCTCTTTTTCCCATTCAAATCTTGAAGCACCACTTTCATTTCCAATTCCTTTTATCGTAATAAAAGCATTATCACCTTTAATTCGAATACGTACTGTTCTTTCAGGTACCGTAGAAAGGAATCCCTGTACAATTTTTGTTTCTTTAGTAACGTGTTTTTTATAATCTCCTTTTACTAAAAATTTTCTTTCAATTTCTCTATTTGCCATAATATTTGTAATTGTAATTTTGGGTTTTGGATTAAGAGTTTAACTCGAAATCCAAAACTCATAATAATTTATTTTAATTAGCTAATGGTTTGTTTATCCAACCAATAACTCTTTTAATTGCTTGTAAATAATTTAAGTTTTCGAAGCTTTCTAATTTACAATCTTCCATAGTTTTTAAAATATCTTTAACTTCGGTAGATTCCGAATTGATAGTAACAACTTTCGCTCCGTTGATCAATACATTTCCTGTTTCACAAATAGTATCATTTACCATATATCCGAAACGTTGTTTGTGCACTTTAACACCTTGCAGGTCAGCATGAGCATCGATCATTGCTAAAAATTCTTCTAAAGTATAAGTATCTTGAGTCAAAGCCGGCATTTCAACCTGAAATGCAGGGAATACATCATTTTCCAATACTTCTTTTGCAATTGGAAATTCACCTTTCATCAAAGGATTCCATTGTTCTAAACCATCTACAGTTTGCACATAGGTTTTAATATCCATTTTGCCATCACGGATCTTTGTGTTGTTTACATCATTTGTTTTTGACATGATATAAATTTCATCAGATTCTCTTTCCCAAACCTTTTTAGGTACCGGTCCTGATAAACGGGCCATCAATTTAGCTGATTCATCAAAGTTTTGACCGAAAGTTCTAAACTCAAATCTAGGTTTAGAGATCTCTCCAATTTTCATTTCTGGTTTTGCCATAATATTTTTTAAATTTTGTAATTTTTAGTTTTGTGGTTTTTTAAATATGTATAATTCTTCTTCTGCATCACTTACCACATATATTTTATCTTTTGCAATTGCTATACCTTCAGCTTGTAAAACGCCAATTGAATAACTATCTATCAAATCTCCTGTAAGCGTACATTTATTTATTGTTTTACTTTGGTCACTAACAATCCAAAGTTCTTTCATTCCATTGTCATAATAAATCCCAGAATAATCAGATGCAAATTTCAGATCATATTCCGTCGAAACTGAAAAGTCACTTCTTAATCTGATTAATTTTCCCGGATTCTTTTCATTCAATATAAAAATAGCATTGATATTTTCGGCGTAAGCAACACCTTCAATTCCGCTATTTTCATCATTATTATTATAATCGATCCTATGCTTTGTATAAGCTCCGGTTGTCATATCAAACTCTACAATTTCTTTTGTTCTCTCTTCAGCCAATAACAGTTTGTTGGCTTTAAAAGTGGAAACTCCTTCCAGATCATTTCCTTTATAGTTAAGTGTTTGAATAACATTACCGGTAGTTGACAACATATAAACCTGAGCCGTATGATCACTCACCGTATATAAAATACTTTCTGATTTATTGATTGCTAAGCCAGAAGGCTCTTTAACATTGATCTTGTTACTAAAAATTAATTCTAGTTTATCCTTTATAATATCATCTCCTCCACCATTATCATCACTGCATGAAATAAAAAAACTCATGCAAAAAAGGATAATGAACAAATATTTTTTTAGTAGTAACATATTAAAAAAATCAGCTTGCAACTTTCATTGCAAGCTGATTAAAAATTTAATTATTGAACGTTAAATACATTCCAAAGAGCAGGATCAGCTTTAAAATCATCTGATTCATCAGTTGTACCTCCACCTGGAGTATCATCTAAATACATTGAACCATCACTACCATAATAGTACTCTGCAATAGAATTTCCTGAAGCATCCTCAGTTGCGATTCGCACATAAAAAGTAGTTTTATTACCTGTATCTCCAACAGCTAAACCATTATCTGCTACAACATCTTTAAAATTAACTGTAACTCCGGTTTGTGTAAAAGAAGTATCATCTTCACCTTTCACTTTATTGTCTTTAACATAAACAGGAGCATCACCTACATCAAAATAGATTCTTGCTTCAGCTACAACATCGGTAGTTGCGTAAGTCATAACAATATTAATATCAGTTCCCGGAACAGGATTTGTTGGAAAAACAACGCTTGTTAAAGGTCCGTCTGTGTAATTTACTGTTTGATCAACAACAGGAGCATAAGTAATTGCTTCAACTGTATAACTTGGCCAGCTTGTACCATAGTCATGATTAAAATCTCCACCTTCAATTTCAAAAGGATAGTAAGTTTTTGTACCATCAATATACTCAACTCTTAAATAATAGCTAATTACATCATCTGTATTTTGTTCAGGAACTACACCTACGTGTTTATCACCATCTGGTGTTAATGTTACTCTAGTTTTATCATCATTAACATCATCTTGTAATTCACCAGGCAGCAAGTAATACAATCTGATTTCATCAACTTGTTCAGGGTAATATGGTATAGCAGTAAAAGTAACTTCACCTCTATATCCTGCATCTTCTCCTGTAATAATCAACTCTTCTAAACCACCTAAAACTGTAAATTCTGCTGGTTCATTATTGCCATTTTCAGGATAATATGTACTTAAACCAGTATTATCTGTAGCTATAACATAATATTTAACAACATCACCCACTTTACCTCTAGGTACAGTCGTTTTGTATTCACCATCAACCAATGCCATATCAATAGATTGAACACCTTCATTGATCATTTGGATCAATTTAACTGAAGCAATACCATCAGCATCTGAAGCCGAAACAGAATAAACATTCATAAACTCAGTTAATGGTTCAGCCGATAAAATTGGAGGTGTATTTTCTGCAGCTCCATTTGAAGCTCCGGGAGTTGGAGAACTCACCTTCCAAGGCTCTTCACCATCAATTTCTCTTGCATAAGTTAAACCTACATTTGCGCTCATATCAGGAACAAAAATTAAGTCAATAACTGATCCATCAGGTTTTGATAAGGAAACATCTTCACCTCCTGAACTTACTTTGATACCTGATTCATTTTGATCTACTACATAAAACCCTTTTGATCCAATAATTGTTCCTGCAGGAATTTCAAAACCTCCTTCAGCAACATCTTTATCATTTAGGATATAACCTGAAATATCAAAATCTGCATCACCCATATTATAAACCTCAATCCAGTCAGGTTTATCTCCTGTATCTTTCGACATTATTTCATTCAATTTCAATTCACCTTCTTCAACTATCGGTCCATCTTTTTCTACTATCTCATCCTCAACACAGCTAACCATAGTTACAGTTGCGATAAGCATTACTAATAAATATTTTAAATTTTTCATTTTATTATTTTTTAAACGTTTATCCAATTATTAAAAATCAACTTCAATTCTGAAAGAAACAAAACCAAAGTCATCACCACCTTTTCCTGTAGCTTCAACAACTTGGAACGGATCTTTTGTTAAATCTCCATTTTCATCATGACCTACATATAACTTACCTTTACCATTTGCATATCTATCATGGTTATTATAAGTATAGTTCATCATAAATTTTACATTTGGATTAAAGTGATAATTTAAGCCAAAAGTATAACCTTCTGCAGAACCACCATATATTTCGGCATCAAAATCATTCGCATCAATAAAGTCATATCTAAATGCAACTTCTAAATCTCCCATATCTCTACCCCTTGTTATTCTTGTAAATTCACCTTCTCTCATATTATAGTTATGATGTCCACCAAATATTAAGTATGCTGCTTGTATATAAAAACCATTGACATGAAAGCTCTCCAGGTCATTCATTCTATCAATTGTAGCCATTTTATACTCTCCCTGAAACATAAAGCTTTTGAATTTACCAGCCAATTCAAATACAAACCCAGTAGTACTTTCTACATCTTTAATATCATCCGTATCAATATATTTTTTTCTATTGATAGATGTATGAGATCTTGTGCTCAATCTATAAGTATTTGGATCTTCCAAATCAGTTTTCGGAGTTCGATATGTTCCTGCAATACCTAAATGCAGCACTTTGTCAACATCAAGAATTGGTGTAAAAACAGCTCTACCTGTTAAAGAATATCCTTCATCAATACCAAAATCTTTATTTTGATCTTGAGAGAATTCTACTTCTTCATATTCTCCCTGTGTATTAAAATGAACACCTCCAACGAACAAAAATTTGTTTAGCATGATATTAGTTTGAACCCCTAAATGACGAGAAGCATCCATTTTGGAAACAAATGAACGTTCCATAAAAGTAAGGTATCTTGAAGATGTAGTTGTTTCCATACCAATACCTTCTTTAAAATGACCTGCTTTAATGTTCCATCTTCTTGAATCAGCCATATATTTAATATACATGTCTTTCATTTCAATAGCAGAGCCGGCAAAATCAACATCAATTTCACCATACCAATTATTCCAAAATTCTGCTTTAACTGCAAATCTTGCTCTACGAATGTTATAACCATTTCCTATTGGATTATATACATCGTTTGAAAAATAAGCAGCATCAAATTGAACTCTATTATCCATCCATAATTTATAACTGCCATCTTTAGACCTGAATTTAATAAATCCATCTTGTGCTTCTGTCTCTAAAGGCAATGCTTCTACTACCTGACCATACTGGTTAATTCTAACCGAATCAGTTTTAACTTCCTGGGCATGAGTTCCGATACTGTAAAGGACCAATGCCACTACCAATGTGTAAAATTTATTTCTCATTTTAATTAATAATTAATTTATATACTTGTTTTTAATGTTTATTCAATTTTATAATTTTCTAATAATTTTACTAAGTTTTTCCTCTTTTTTAATATCCATTTTTTTTCGCAACCTGTATCTGTTCACTTCAACGCTTTTTGGTGTAATATTTAATATTGAAGAAATTTCTTTCGAAGTTAACTTTAATCGTAATAGTGAACATAATTTTTTTTCATTTTCCGTTAAACCTGGATATTTTTTTTCAAGATTGTTATAAAAATTATTGTTTAGTTCTTTTATATATTTATCAAAAGATTTTCTTTCTCTTTCAATATTCAGATTTTCAATGATGATCAACTTCAGTTTGTTTAGATCTTTGAATTTTAATTTGTCTTCAGATTTTGATTTCAACTTTTCAATTTCATCTTTTAATTCTGATAGTATCTCATTTTTCCTGATGATACTCAGTGCAACTTTCTTTTGCTCTTTTTCTCTATCTTCAATTTCCCTTTCCAATTTCAAGTTAAATTCATTTGTCGCTCTTAGTTCATTTTCAAGTAATATTTGTTGTGCGTCATATCTTTCAATACTCTCCTGAAATTCTTCAAGTTTATCTTTTTCTTTATGTTTACTTATGATATACATTAAATATACTACTACAATCAGTAAAAGAATAATCACTATAATAACTGCCGGTTTATATAAATTAACCGTTGTTATTATTTCATCTGTTTCACCTAAATTTTCAATTATTTTAGTTCCACTATCAACTGAAGTATGAGTATCTTTAGCAACAACAACATCACCTTTAACAAATTTAGATGGATTTGCAGAAACTTTTAAATTAAATACATTACTCATAATAAATAAAGCCAAAAATGCTATAAAACCAGCAATTATAGGCGTTACTAACCAACCTAAAGCAATTCTCCCAATAACTTTTAATTGAATATTTTTTCCTCCTTTTAAGATCCCTATTCCCAAAATCGCACCAACAATAGCTTGTGAACTAGATACGGGTACTAAAGGAATTTCCGGTAAACCAATTCTGACAAATAAATCAGATAAACTTTGAGAAGAAAATACAAACAAAACCAATGAATGTGCCAATACAACGATTATGGCTGTTTCTGCATTTAATTTCATCAATGAATTTCCAACTGTCATCATTACCTTTTTAGAATAAGTAATAATTCCAACTGCAATAGAAATACCACCCGCTAGAAATAACAACTGAATTCCATCTAAAGAAAAGAAACCAAAGTCCAGAGTTATATTTGGAGCTGACGGTATAAAAACACCTACAACGTTTGCAATATTATTTGCACCTAAACTAAAAGACCCAAACGCACCAACAATTAACAAGGCATACTTAATGTATGCGTCTAATTTAATTAAATGGATTTTACTTTTCCTTAAAATAAATTGTAATAATAAGAATAATAAAACAGCAAAAATTCCACCTAAAATCGGGCCCGAAATCCAGGTAGTAACGATTTTAGTTAAGGAATTCATATCTGTTGGATTATGAGTGAAAAAATTCCAACCAATAATAGCACCAACTACAGCCTGTGAAGTAGAAACCGGAAGTTTCAGTTTTGTCATCCAGAAAACAGATATACCGGCAGCCAAAGCAACTGTAAATGCACCTCCCAAAGCATCAACAGAACCTAACTTACCTAAAGTATGTGAACCTCCGGCGCCTTGTAAAACAGCACCTAATATCACAAAAATGGAAGCAATAATTGCAGCTTGTTTAAAACGGATCATTTTTGAACCAACAGCTGATCCAAATACATTGGAAGCATCATTGGCTCCTAATGTCCATCCTAAAAAAAGTCCGCTTGATAAAAAGAATAAAAACATAAACTTATTTAAATTTCTAATTACATTTTAATCTTAATCACTAAAGAAGATAATTGTTGTGCAACATCTTTTGCTGCCTCTGAAACTTGTTCAATATGTAAAGCAAAATATCGTAAATGAATTTTTTCACTTAACTTTAAGGAGTCAAAATCCTGAAATATTTTCCGTTTAATATTGGTTGACAATACATCAGTTTCTCTATGGTAAAACAAAACCTTTTGAATTTTATCTTTTACTTCATCAGGAGATGTAAAAAATATTCTCGCAGCAGGTATAACATTTTCAGCTGATTTTGCAGAGAGTGAAACCAATTCTGAATAATCATTTTTTATCGCTTCGGGCATATGAGGAGTTTCAACTTCAAACTGACTCAAAACATTTTTAGATCTATCTACTATATCATCTACACTTTCTAACAGATTTAAAATATCACTTGCATAATTTGGCATTAATGAATGCAAGTAAAAATCATTCTCAATTTTTCTTTGTATTGAATCGGCATCTTTTTCTAAAATATTTAATGTTTTTAGATTTTGATTAAATTCAATAGTATTACCATTTATGTAATTTTTAATTCCTTGCTTGAAATTTAAAATTCCAAGGTCTATTTTATCAAAAAATTCGTCAATACTTAACGCTACAGATTTTGAAGTTTTAAAAATATTAATCATAAAATAACCATTTTTAATTATAGTACGAAGATATGGTTATTTGAGAGTTAAATAAAGTGATAAATATCAGGTGTAATATTGTAATCTGCCATGTAGTGTTTTTATAATATTTTAACTATCTGTTATATAGCTTTTTATATTATTTATGTAGTTTATTAAAATACTGTAAAATACTAATTGTAGTGTTTTTGTTTGGTTTTTATTTAATTTGTTACCAAAATACGTCGTGATGTAGCGTTATTTTTTATAATATATTTATCATTTACTTAATATTTACCTTAAATATTTCTTTATCTTCAAGTTTTCCAACCAAAACATCACCGTTATTTACTTTTCCAACTCCTTCCGGTGTACCGGTAAAAATAATATCTCCTTTTTTTAATGTAAAGAATTTTGAAACATAGGCAATGATCTCATCAATTTTCCACAACATATCAATAGAATTACCATCCTGAACCATTTCGTTATTCTTCAATAATTGAAACCTGATATTATCTAAATTATAATCTTGTTTGGGATAAAAATCACCAATAACAGCACTTCCATCAAAAGCTTTTGCTTTTTCCCAAGGCAATCCCTTTTCTTTTAATTTACGCTGTAAATCACGAGCCGTAAAATCTATACCCAAACCTATCTCATCATAATATTTATATGAAAATTTTTGATCAATATACTTTCCTACTCTATTGATCTTTACCAAAATCTCAACTTCATAATGCACATCATCACTAAAGGGCGGAATTACAAATGGATTTCTTTTTGGCAAAATTGAAGAATCAGCTTTTAAAAAAATTACTGGTTCTTTTGGTTTTTCATTAGCTAATTCTTTGATATGTTTGGCGTAGTTTCTACCAATGCAGATAATTTTCATAGTATAAGGTTACGAGTTTTGTTGATCAGAATAAGTATTGAACAGATATTATTATTTATAAAATTAACTCATCTTTAAATTTCAAAATCTATTACTTCTATCAATTTAATTTTTCCATTTTCATTAAATTCCCCTTATTAATTAATGCTTTTTATTAATTTTTCATTATGTATAAAAGTCAAAATGATATTAACTTTTTTTCTTTTTCTCACAAAGAACACAAAGGTATTATGCAAAGTTTGCAATGAAATATTTTTTGTCTTTAAACTTTTTAAGGTATCCACTTTTTTTCAAAATTAGGTTTGCGTTTTTCTAAAAATGCATTTCTACCTTCTTTAGCCTCATCGGTCATATATGCCAATCGAGTAGCTTCACCGGCAAAAACCTGTTGCCCCACCATACCATCATCAGTTAGATTCATGGCAAACTTGAGCATTTTAATCGATGTAGGTGATTTGGCCAAAATTTCCTGAGCCCATTGATAAGCAGTATTTTCCAATTCCTCATGTGGAATCACAGCATTTACCATTCCCATTTCATAAGCTTCTTGTGCCGAATAATCTCTTCCTAAAAAGAAAATTTCACGCGCTCTTTTTTGTCCTACCATTTTAGCTAAATATGCCGAACCATAACCACCATCAAAACTTGTTACATCAGCATCAGTTTGCTTAAATATTGCATGCTCTTTACTTGCCAGAGTCAAATCGCAAACCACATGTAAACTATGGCCACCGCCAACTGCCCAGCCCGGAACAACTGCAATTACAGCTTTTGGCATAAAGCGAATCAATCGTTGCACTTCTAATATGTTTAATCTGTGATAACCATCTTCTCCAACATAACCCTGGTGACCTCTGGCTTTTTGATCACCACCACTACAAAAAGAATAAACACCATCTTTAGTTGAAGGTCCTTCTGCAGAAAGTAAAACTACACCAATATTAACATCTTCCTGAGCATCGTAAAAAGCATCATATAATTCTTTAGTAGTTCTGGGTCGAAAAGCATTTCTTACATTAGGCCGGTTAAAGGCTATTCGAGCAACTCCATTACATTTTTTATAAGTAATATCTTTGTATTTTTCAACAGTTTTCCAAACAGGTTCTTTCATTTTTAACTATTAAAGTTTTTTAATAAAATATTTAAAGTATTAATTCGTTCAATTATATTAATATGTAGCGAATTTAACAAAATTTGCAATATGATTAGTTTTTAAATTCAAATTAGGCAATAACAATTTTATTAATAAATGGTATTAAACCTCAGGGCAAGCCCTGAACCCAATTATAGGAATTGACCCAAGGGTCGATGTATTAACCTTGATCCCGCTAGATACTGAAACAAGTTCAGCACAGGCAGCGGGATTAGCCTGCCACGCCGGCTGGCGGGTTCAACTAATATTTTGAGTTCGTTTTTAAACTCCTCAAAATTGAGTTTCACTAATAAAAAAATCTTGAATAATGAAGCATTTAACTATTCTGTTCTTTTTAATATCTTTTAGTATCTATTCTCAAGATAATATCGTTTTAAAGAAATTTAATTCTTATCAATTAAATACCGAAAGAGTATTAAAAATTTATTTACCAAAATCTTATGAAGAAAACAAGGGCCATACTTATCCGGTAGCGGTCGTTTTTGACGCTGAGTATCTTTTTGATATTTATGTTGCCAATTCAAAGCTATTTGCTTCTAGAGATGATGCCCCTGAACAAATTGTAGTAGGAATTTTTCAAAATCAAAATGAGGAGCGCTATATTGACTGCGATTATAGTACTGACACAGGATTACCTAATGAGGACAGCACAAAATTTTATGGTTTTGTAAAAGATGAAATACTTGCTTATATTGATGATAATTACCGTACTTCATTATTTAAAACTTTGGTTGGAAACACTTTAACTGCTAATTTTATCAACTATTTCTTTTTGGATAATAACCATGAATTCAATGCTTATATCAATATAAATCCGAGTTATGCTCCTAAAATGGCAGAAAAATTAGAGATCAAAACACAAGATTTGACCGACGATGTTTTTTATTATGTCAATTCGGGAAGTTATCTAAAAGTAAAAAGAAATAAAGAAATTAATGAGGTAAATAACCTCTTAAAATTATCCGAAATTGAGAAATTTCATTTCAAATATGATAAATTAAGCAATACAACTAAAACAGCTTCAATTGGCCAGGCTATACCCAGTGCTATTGGATTTATTTTCGAATTATATGGCGCCATTTCTACAGATGAATTCAACACCAATATAGAAGATCTATCACCTCCGGAAGCAATAGAATATCTCGAAAAAAAATATGTTGAAATTGAATTCTTATTTGGTGCAAATCTGGACATTAGAGAGAGTGATATATTTATGATAGAATCTATCATAATAGATAAGAATAACGGTGATTATTTAGAAGAATTTGGCAAAATGATTAATAGAATGTATCCCGATTCACCCATGGGTGATTATTATATTGGTTTGTACTACGAAACCGGTTACGACTTTAAAAAAGCTTTAAAATACTACAAAAATGGTTATGCTAAGATTGGTTCTGACAATCCAAATGCCGATGCTTATTATCAAAACATCGAACGGGTTCTAGAAAAACGGCGTGCTGAAAAATTAGGTTTACCCTATGGTGAAGAAAATGATACAGAAGATGATGGCAATAATGAAGATGAAGGTAGCAACTAAGTCAAATCATTTTACTTTTTTAAATTAATTAAGAATTCTTTCAATAATTTGTTGAACTGTTGATGTTTATATCTACAAGGTTTTGAAAACTTTGTAGTTCGTTGATCATAACAAACTGTTTAATAAAGACCCTAATTTAATTTGGTTATTTCACTAAAACCCAAAATTTTATTTTATTTTTGTTTCTTGTATAGAAATCATATTAAATAAACCTACAATGAAAAAAGCGCTTTTAGTATTCCTTTTAATAACCATCTCTAATTTTTTATTTGCACAGCAATATCATTTTAAGAATGTAGTTGACATACCCGTTTCTTCGGTTAAAAATCAGGGAAGGACAGGAACATGCTGGAGTTTTTCTACTTCATCATTTATTGAATCTGAAATTAAAAGAATTTCGGGATTAGATATTGATGTTTCTGAAATGTATATCGTAAGAACCACTTATGATAAAAAAGCATGGAATTATGTAATGAGACAAGGTAATGCGCAATTTAGTGAAGGAGGTTTGGCTCATGACCTGATGAATGCTATAAAACTTAACGGGTTAGTTCCTCAAGAGGCTTTTACAGGATTTATTGGTCAACAAACAAATTATGATCACAGTAAAATTTTTCCTGATATCAAAGTTGTTTTGGACAAATATATTAAAAAAGATTCCACTTTGAACAATTGGAAAAATCCTACAAAAACTTTATTAGACAAAAATATTGGGGCCTACATAACTACCTTTAGTTATAAGGGAAAAACTTATACACCTAAAGAGTTTTTAGAGATGACAAAATTAGATCCCGATATCTATGTAAGCCTCACTTCTTTTACACATAAACCCTATTATTCAGAATTTATTTTAGACATCCCTGATAATTTTTCTTATGGTAGTTTTTACAATCTTCCTTTAAATGAATATATGGATATTATTGATACTGCTTTAAAACAAGGATATACTGTAGAGTTAGATATTGATGTTTCAGAACCAACTTTTTCACAAAAATCCGGAGTTGCTTTTATTGCTAAAAATAAAGAAAACAATAAAAAAGGATTAACTGAAATAATTGATGAAATGACTATCAATCCAGATTTCCGTCAAGCGGAATTTGAAAATTTTAATACAACTGATGATCATTTAATGCATATTACCGGTATTGTAGAAGATCAAAAAGGAAATACGTATTACAAAGTAAAGAACTCCTGGGGTCCGGCTATAACAAATGGTGGTTATATATATATTTCTGAAAGTTATATGAAATTAAAATCGATTTCTATTATGATCCATAAGGATGCTGTACCGAAAAAATATAAAGAAAATCTAAAACTATAATTCAAATTATAATCATAAAAAAAAACCCTAAAAAGGGGCTTTTTTTATAGAGTATCATACTCGAACTTATAATGTTTTACCATAGTTCTTAGCAAGCAAATAATAAAATGCTGCTCTGTATTTTTGAGTATTGGATTCACCAAGATCTTTACAAACTTTTTCAATAGCTGCATCTAAACCATCACCATCACCTAATCCAAGTCTGTTCTTTAAAAATTTGTCTTTAATTGTTTCCATTTCAGATTCTTGTCCACAAGAAACCAATGATGCATCACCACCCTGAGCTGCAATTCCCATATGTTTAACAACTGCTTCTAACAGATCCATATCAGCATCAACACCTGCTTTTTCTTTTAATTGTTCAACATTTACTTTAATGTATTCTTCTTTAGTGTAAACCATAATTTAATTTTTTATTTTGATTAATATTGATTTTTTTGATGCGCAAATTTAAGAAAAATATTTATTATAATCAATCTAGTCTTTTAAATTGGAAAAATATGCTTTTAACTCAATATCATTTGTTTTTGAAGGTGTACAAATTTCTAATAATTTTGGTTTTCCTGACTTTTGATAAAAATTTGCTAGTCGTTTTTTTAAATTATTCTCATCATCAGCAACTTGATATTCAAATCCAAATAATTCACATAAAGGTTTTGCATTTAAGTTATGTGGTGTTTCAAAATAATCAATAGCATTGGTTGATTTTGGTCCGGGTAAAAATCTAAAAATTCCTCCACCCGAATTATTGATCAAAATAATTCGAAAATTATTATTTATGTATTGATTCCACAAAGCATTACTGTCATAAAAAAAACTTATATCTCCGGTTATAAAAACTGTTTGTCCTTTATGGAAATAGGCTGCCCCTATTGCAGTTGATGTACTCCCATCTATTCCACTTGTACCGCGATTGCAAAATACTTGAATTGATTTATTCAGATCAAAAAGTTGTAAATACCTTACAACTGAACTATTTGACAACTGTAAATATATTTTATTAGGTAAACTCTGTAAAACAATTTCAAAGACCTTCAGATCAGTAAAATTTGCATTATTTAAAAATCTTTGATGATCTAATTGTCTCACATCCTTAGTTTTAATCCATTTTTTTTGATATTCACTATCTCTTTTTTTTGTTAAAAAGAAAAACTGACTAAAAAATAATTGCGGTGAAACTTCAAAGTGATGATCTAAACAATGAAATGTATCAGGAGCATTTAATTTGTCAATATGCCAGTGATGTTTTGGTTGATATTTACGCAAGAACTGTTTAATTTTTTTTGAAACGATCATCCCTCCAAAAGTGATCAAAATATCCGGTTGCAATTCCTTAAATTCACCTGTATCCAAAGGAGAGATCAATTGATCGATACAATTGATAAATTTATCGTGATACACATTTGAAATTGTTTCGGTAAGAACCAAAACCGAAGGATCTTTAACAACGTGAGATAATTGGGTTTGCAACATTTTATCAGGATAATTTGAACCCAATAAAACCATTTTTTTAGAAGAAGCATTCCAAATATCTGCAAACTTTTGCAAATCATTTACTTCTAATGGTTCTTCATCTAATAAAGAATTCTTTAAAAGCTTATTTTTATTCTCTCCAATCTTAAAGTCAAAATTGTATAGCTCATCAATTGTTTCATAGAGAGGTTCGTCAAAAGGAACATTAATATGTACCGGTCCACTTTGCGCAACAGCAATTCTCAAAGCTTTTTGAATATCAACATTATTCTTCTTAACTGAACTTTTATCTTCAATCAAATTAACACTATAAAGAATATGGTTTTTAAACACATTTTCTTGTCTGATTGTTTGTCCGTCACCAATATCGATCAGATGTTTGGGTCTGTCAGCCGAAATAACTATCAAAGGAATTCTACTGTAAAATGCTTCCGCTATAGCGGGATAATAATTTAACAATGCCGACCCTGAAGTACAAACTATGGCAACCGGTTTTAAAGATTGTTGTGCCATACCCAAAGCAAAAAAAGCTGCACTTCGTTCATCTACAATGCTAAAAGTTTTAATATTAGGATGATTGACAAAACCAATCGTTAAGGGTGCATTTCGCGAACCTGGAGAAATCACAACATTTTCAATTTCATTAACAACACATTGTTGCAAAACCAATTGGGCAAGTTTCTTTTTTGGATATTTAGACATGAATTCTTTTGAATTATTAAATACAAAAATAAGAATGTTTTATAAAATTATTTTTTTTTATTTAATTCTTTTCCAAACAATTTTTAAATCAATTTTGTTATATAACAATTGTTACTTAATGTTTTTTTGTTTATCTTTATAGAAAAACTATTATAAATGGTTGTATTTCAGAATAATGTAATCTTTATGCACTCAATGAAAATTCTTTGTGGTTATTTATGGAATAACTATTTCACAAAGAAAACACAAAGTTTCTCAAAAGTATTATTGAGTTATTGCTACGATGCAAGTGCTTAATAACCAACTTTCTACATTATTCTAAAACACATCCTTATAAATTAACTTAAATGTATTTACTAATATAAAACCCCTCAATTATGAAAACAATTACCCTTAATGTTGACACTGGAAAAATTACAAAGGATAATACTGCAACAACTTGTAGTTTTGTTGGGCAAGCAGCTAAAACACACAATAAAGATTTTACAATTACGGCAAATGTTGGAGAAATTATAATCTGGGAAGGTGTTTCTTCAACTTCACCAGAAAATGATACAGTCCATATTAGGAGAATAAAATATGAAGATGGAACTAAAATTTTTAAATCAGATAAATTTAAAGGAGTTAGAAAAGTTTCTGGAGAAGTAATATTCAACACAAAAGATAAACCAGATTATAAATACAAAATATCTTTCACAGTATTTAATGATGGAGTTAAAAGAAATGGCTTATTTAAAATTGATCCGAAAATTCAGGTTCCACAATAAGAATAACCCTTTTTTTTACCAAAATTTTTTAATACTAATGGGAAAAACTTGTTCCATATTAATCAGTTTTAAAAATAAAGCCTATATAATACTAGGATTTTTGGCTGTTTTTTATGTAAATGTTAATAGTCAGAATCAAAAGCGAGCAGACAGTCTGGAATTGATCTATACCTCAGGTAACTTTAAAGAACAGGATCGATTAAAAATTCTTAAAGATCTGGCTTATGATCATGCTGATCCTGATAAAAAATTGACTTATAGTTTAGAACTTATACAATTAGCAACAGAATTAGATTCCACTAAATATTTGTGGAATGCTTATACAATGCAAGGTACTGCATTAAGAAGTAAGGGTGACTATGATAAAGCTTTGGAAAGTCATATCAAAGCAGTCCAAATTGCCATTGATGAAAAATCGAATACAAACCTAGGTAAAGCATATATTACCATTGCAGATGTGTATTCTGTTATGGAAAATCACTCTAACTCGATTGATTATTACCATCAAGCAATTGATATTCTAAGGAAAGAAAATGATTCCTCAGCTCTTGCAGGTGCACTTTATAATACAGGTGATGAATATGTATTCAATAAGAAATATGATTCAGCAAAAATATATTTTAAGGAGTCAAGTCTTATTTTTAAGAATATTAATAACTTAACGGGCTCTGCCTATAACCTGGGTAGTATTGGATTGATCTATGCTGAACAAGGGAATTATGCCTTGGCAAAAGAAAATATCAACCAAGCCATAACGATTCTTGAGGAATTGCAGCTTTATACACCTATTTCTGAATTCCTGATTGGTCTGGCTGATATCTATATAGATCAAAATGATCTAATTACTGCATTAAGTTATACGCAAAGAAGTTTAGAACTTGCTCAAAAATATGGGTTAAAAAAAAATATAAGTGAATCAAATCAAAAACTTTCAGAGATTTACCAATTAGATGGAAACCTACCTGAATCTTATAAATATTATAAAGATCATATAGCTTACAGAGATAGTGTCACTAATATCCCAACAGTTCAGAAAATTGCTGATCAGATTACAGATTTTGAAGTCCAAAAAAAAGAAGATGAGATATTATTCTTAGAAAAAGAAGCTGAAATTAATGAATTGAAAGACAAAAGGCATAAAACCTTGACCTATATTTCATTTGCAACAGCTTTTTTTATTTTATTATTAGCTGTAGGAACTATAAGAAGGTATCGATTTATAAAAAAAACCAATCACATCATTCAAGAAGAAACATATAAATCAGAAAGATTATTGCTGAATATTTTACCGGAAGAAACAGCTTTAGAATTAAAACAAAGTGGTAAAGTACAAGCAAAAAAGTTTGATTCAGTAAGTGTTATGTTTACTGATTTTATAGAGTTTACACGTTTTTCTCATAAATTATCACCAGAAGATCTGGTTAAAAGTGTAGATTTTTATTTTTCAAAATTTGATGAAATAATTGAAAAATACGATCTCGAAAAGATCAAAACAATTGGTGATTCATATATGTGTGCAGGTGGTTTGCCCTTTCCAACTACGGATCATACTGAAAAAATAATTCAAGCCGCTTTTGAAATTACTGAATTTATAGAAGAATCAAAAAAAATGGATGGTAAAAAAATTAAAGCTTTTGAAGTACGTATTGGAATTAATACCGGCCCGGTGGTTGCAGGAGTTGTAGGTACCAAGAAATTTGCTTATGATATATGGGGCGATACAGTTAATGTTGCTTCTCGTATGGAATGTAACTCATCAACTGGTAAAATTAACATATCAGAGTACACTTATGAATTGATCAAAGACAAATATGATTGTGAATATAGAGGTCAGGTACATGTTAAAAACAAAGGGATGATGAAAATGTATTTTGTAAATGGACTTAAGAAAACTGAAGTTTAATTTTTTTATTATATTTATCTTAAAATCAAGCTTTAAAAACAATGATAAAACAAGATCCTAATAATTATTGGGAACAATTAGAAAGATTAGAGAAACTAATTAGAGCTTCTGAACTTAAGGCTGGTATTATATTCTCCTTTCATAGCCTTATTATAGGCCTTTTTGCTGATAGAATAGACTATTTTCATCCTTTCTTTGAAAATAACATACCCTTAATAATTTTATCCATATTGTGGATAATAAGTGTTTTAATATCTATATATTATTGTTTTAAATGTTTTAGACCTCGAATTGAAATAAAGTATGATAAAAATGTTTTTTTCTTTAGAAATGCCGCTAATAGTTTTGGTGATATCAAGGATTTTAGTAAAAAATTGATAGACGTTTGTGGTAACGATAAAAAACTTTTTATACAGTTAAGTGAACAAATACATGTGGAGAGTATAATAATTGATCAAAAATTTAAAAGTGTTAATAAATCAATAGGTTATTTTGGCTTAAGCTTTATTCTTATAATTTTAATGATATTATTTGGGATAATAAACTTATAGATAATTACGTTATCAGTTTTAATAAATGAAAGGATATATTAAAATAAGAAAAAAAGCTTTTGAGATATTAAATTTAAAATTATCAAAAAAGTTATCCTATCACGGAGCACGTCACACCTATGATGTACTTAGTGTAATCAACCAATTTATTAAACGTGAAAAGATAGATCCATACACGGCAAAACTCATGCGTATAGGAACTTTGTACCATGATATTGGTTTTACGATCTCTAATATTGAACATGAAAAATTAGGTTGTGAAATAGTTGAAAAATATATGGTGGATTATGGTTTTAATAAAAAAGATATAGATATAGTTAAAGGACTTATAATGGCAACTCGTATTCCTCAAACTCCTAAAAATTACTTAGAAAAAATCATTTGTGATGCAGATATGGATTATTTAGGAAGGGATGATTTTTATCCCATAAGTAACCAACTTTATAAGGAATTACAATCTTTTTCAGTTATTAATGATGTAAATGAATGGAATAAAATTCAAATAAAGTTTTTAGAAGCTCATAAATATCATACAGATTTTGCAAAGAAAATCCGACAACCACAAAAAGAAAAACGAATTAAAGAACTAATGGAACTGGTTAATAAGACAGAAAAATATATATAATTATAAATTCAAGCTAATAAAACCTTTTTCATTACCTCACTTTTTGCTACTGTTTCTTTCCATTCATTTTCAGGATCACTATCTTTTGTAATTCCACCTCCAATATATAAATATATTTTATGACCTACTATTTGCATACAACGTAGATTTACATATAAATTAGTTTTGGTAGCAATTTTATTTCCGCTAGAAATTTTATTCAATTCTCCCAAAAATCCTGCATAAAATTCTCTATCATATTCCTCATTTTTCAAAATAAAATCCTTTGCCTCTTCTTTTGGCAAACCACAAACTGCAGGAGTTGGATACAAGCTTTCAATTAGGTTTTCAAGTACTTCATTTTCTAATATTTTACCTTTAATTTTGGTACAAATATGTAATAAATTTCCTGCTTTTAAGGTAAAAGGTTTGCCAATTTCAAGATCCTTCCTGTCGAGTTTTGATATAATAAAGTCGGTGACAAATTGTTGTTCTTGCCTTTCTTTTTCCTCCCAAATAACATCTGAATTGCCTTCAAATATTTGTGTTCCCGCCAATGCCATTGTGGAAAATTGTTTGCCATTAATCTTTAATAAAGTCTCTGGACTTGCGCCCATCCATAATCCTACCTTTGGATGAAACCAAACATAAACAAAAGCTGACGGATATTTATAGATTAATTTTTTGAATATTATAGCAATCTCTATATTCTGTGACACAACTTCTTCATTTCTTGATAAAACCACTTTTAAAGCACTCCCCTTTTTAATAAAATTAATTCCTTTTTTAACAAGTTCAATATGATTTTGTTTATCTGTAACATGTCTTTTTGAGAGTTTGATTTGATCTTTATCAACACTTTTTTCTTTAAAAATTGATTGACTATTGTCTATTTTAAATTCAAAAGACTCACAATGATTAAATGGCATCAATACAGTTTTATCTTTGTTATTAAAGGGAGCAAAAACAAAACCCGATTGTAAATAATCTTCTAAAACAAATAACCGATCATTGTTTTGAAACAAAGCATTAAGATCATCATCATTAGGCTTTCTATACACAACAAAAGGCTTTTTTTGTTGATAAGCAATCTTAATTTTTAATAAAATTTCATCTAAAATCATTTGAATTATTTTTCTAATGTTTTTAAAATTTCTTTTTTGATCAAATCAAAATGAGTCCAAACCAAAGCGTGAGTTCCTTTTTCAATCTTTTTTAAAGAAAATTGTTGCGCTTGAAAAATTTCTTTTAAATATAAAGAATTTTTATACGGAACAATCTTATCTGAGCTACCATGAATCGAATGCACTTGTGAAGAACTATTTGTCCACTTGTTTTCATAAGTAGGTAATTCTGTAATATGGGTTAATTTTTCTTGAGCGGCATTTTTAAATATTCGAGGTATTAATGGTCTTGTTAATTTCCATTTATAAAAATTCAATATCCAATACAGGGGTTCATATTCACCTTTTACAGATGGCGCCAATACAATTTTTGATCTGTAATTTTCAGGATTTGCCATAACTATAGTTCCTCCATAAGAATAACCGATTAAAATGACTTTTTTAACTGGCAAACGCTCAATCACTTTATGTAATACAGCCACTTCCTTATCAATATTATTTAATACATTTTCATGTTTTTGTATACTATAACCTATTCTATCATAAGCAATCATATTTGCTTTTTTATTCAGTATTGAATCAGATAAATATTCTTTAAAATCCATAGCTGAACCCGGAGAACCATGTATAAAAACCAATGTTAATAAAGTTGTATCTATTCCCTTTTGCATAGAAATCAACCTTACTTTATGTCCTTCAAAATTAGAATAAGTAATTGTAGGCTGATAAGGTAAATCTTTAAATTTATTAAAAATATATTTATCTGATTTTGGTTTAGAGAACTGGTAAATTGTAATTAAAAAAACTATAAAAATAAATGTAAATAAGATTACTGCAATCTTTAAAACACGCTTTATCCAATGCTTTTTTTTAACCATTAAATAGTTTTCTTTGGTAAAATAATATTGGTGAGCTTGCATAAAGAAATCAAATCACTATTTTCATCAGTGATCCTTATTTCCCATAAATGAGTTGTTTTACCCTTATGAATATATTTAGCTGTTGCAGTAACTATTCCTTCTCTTTTGCTTTTTATATGATTGGCAGATATTTCTATACCTCTGATTTCAAAATTATTATCGTTTAAAAATATATGTGAAGCTGCACTGCCAACACTTTCTGCCAAAGCCACCGTTGCACCACCATGCAATAGACCCATAGGTTGATATACACTTTCATTTACAGGCATTGTAGCAACCAAGAAATTTTCTCCAATTTCGGTATATTGAATACCTAATGTTTCCATTAGTGTGTTTTTTGATGCAAAATTTAATTTTGATATTATTTCATTTCTTTCCATCACAAAATTATTAAAGACGTAAAAGTAAAAAAAGAAACGATTTATAGTTATATTTTAACTATTTATTTAGTTTTTATATAGTAATTTTGCACTGCCTAATAAAAATAAAAAATGGTTTATAAAATTAGAATTATTTTAGATGTTGAAGATAATGTAATCAGAGATATTGCCATTCTAAAAAACGATACTTTAGAAGATCTTCACAATGCCATAACCAATGCTTTTGGATTTAACGGAAGCGAAATGGCTTCTTTTTACCTTTCTGATGAAGAATGGAATCAAGGTGAAGAATTTCCTCTTTTTGATATGAGTGAAACTCCGGGCGAAGTAACACAAATGCTTGATGTTCCAATCAAAGAAGTCCTTACAAAGGTCAATGACAAATTGATCTATGTTTATGATTTTATTTTTATGTGGTCATTTTTTATAGAACTCATAGAAATAAATAAAGAAGAAAGCGATAATGAACTACCATATTTATTATTTTCTTTAGGCGATGTTCCAAATAATGTTCCTGAAAAAAAATTTAAAAGTGAAGAATTTGATCTGGATGAGGATGATGAAGATGATTTTGATATCGGTGAATATTTGGATTGATTCTGAATTAAAATTTTCCTTTATACATTTTTAAATTATTTAATAATATATACATTCACACTTTCATAATTACGGACAACAAAATCAAAGGCAACCTGTAAAATTTCACCCATTGATCTACAATTTTTAAAGTTCTTATCATGTGTATATTCTATAAGATCATGCTTTAAATTTTCTATATTTTCTCTGGTAGAAATATGGTCATTTTTCATACATTTCATAAGAAGATTAATTCTACTATGCGAACTTTTTAATCGTTTTGCCAATGCTGATCTTTCTTCTTTTTTATACTGTTCAATAGATCGTTCTCCCAGACTTTCCTGAACCATTTTCACAAAAGGTAAATTATCTTTAAAAAATTGAGGACGATAAACCTTTAATTTACCTTCATAACTTTGCTGATCAAAATCCATTGCCCTAATTCTGTATTGCACCTGATCAAAATCATAAGTAGGAACGATCACATAATTATAAGCTCTCATATCACCAAGTAACCTCAAAGTTGATCGTTCATTAAATTTGACAAACTCTTTTGATAAGCGCTGCTTTTCAATTTTTGGAAGATCTTTTAAATCTTCTTCCATAAACATATCACCGGGAATTCCCATAACATGTTCTTCAATTAAAGTGTCTTTATAAATTAAAAAATGAATGCGGTTTGGAGACAAAATATCTTCAAATTCCAAACCGTAAACACGAGAAGCATCAGCCTTTTTAACATAAATATAGGCGTAATTATCATTTAAAATATTTCTAATCTTTACTCTAAAAGGTTTAGAATTACCAAATGTACAATAGTCGATTTCATCCACTATCAGGTATTCTAAAACATCTTCGGTACCATCACCATGTAAAATATTATACATTTGCTTCAAGCTCAGATCGATCTCCTTTTGCTCAAACTCAGGATAATACACTCTTATCCACAAAGTATCATTATCATATTTATCATAAACTGTTACCGAACCCGAAAATCGTAATAGATCATCATAAAAAATTGGAATTTTTATATTTCTATTATACTTTGTCAAATAACCGTACAATTCTTCATTAATAGGAAAAGAAGGTTTTTTATTTGAAATTAATTTTTCATCCATCACTTTCAAAGTTTGCTTAGCGAAGATACAAATTCTTTAATCAAAAGGATTTAGGTTAATTCAACAAAAAATAATTCTTTGTTCATAGCAACCTACCACAATTCGTAACAAATTTTCATTAAATTCGTCTAATATATAATTCAATAAAAAAATCATTGGAAACTATATTAAGTTTAAATAATCTCGATAAAAAATTTGGCAGGATCCATGCTGTAAATAATCTTTCATTTGATATTCAAAAAGGCAATGTTTACGGTATTTTAGGTCCGAATGGCAGTGGGGAATCAACTACTTTAGGAATAATTTTAAATGTAGTAAATAAAACATCAGGTTCATTTAGCTGGTTTGGAGGAACAGCTTCAACTCATGAAGCTTTAAAAAGAGTTGGTGCCATTATTGAACGACCTAATTTTTATCCATACATGACTGCTATAGAAAATTTGAAGCTTGTATGTAAGATCAAAGAAATCTCTTCTGATAAAATTGAAGAAAAATTAAAAGATGTTAACCTCTATGAAAGGAGAAATAGTAAATTCCGTACCTACTCCCTAGGAATGAAACAACGTTTGGCCATTGCTTCTGCCCTGCTCAATGATCCTGAAATTTTAATCTTAGATGAACCTACTAACGGACTGGATCCTCAAGGAATTCATGAAATCAGAAGCATCATCAAACAAATTACTGCTAATGGCACCACTATCTTACTGGCTTCACACTTGTTAGATGAAGTTGAAAAGGTATGTACGCACGTTATAGTTATAAGACAAGGCAAAAAATTATATTCAGGTAGTGTAGATGAGATGACTTCTTCTTATGGGATTTTAGAGTTAAACTCTGAGAATCAGAAAAAAGATTTGATTAAAGCTTTGAATAATTTCGAAGGAATTTCATCAATAAAACAAGAAAATGATCTGATCTATGCCAAATTGAATAAAAATATTTCTGCCGCTGATATCAACCAATACATGATAAAAAATAATATTACTTTATCACATCTTGTAAAAAGAAAACCGACCTTAGAACAACAATTTTTAACCTTGACCAACGATAAATAAGTTAAAAAATATGTTTAGATTACTCAATATAGAACTCCATAAAATAAAGCATAACAGAGCTAGTAAAGTATTGATCATTACTTATTTTATTTTACTCACTTCAATCGCTTTAATTGCTGCAATAAAGTTTGATATTGGTCCGATAAAATTTCATTTGGCTGAACAGGGTATTTTTAATTTTCCATATATCTGGCATTTTAACACATTTATTGCTGCTCTTTTTAAACTATTTTTGTTATTAGTAATTGTATCAATGATTGCTAATGAATACAGTAACAAAACTTTAAAACAAAATTTGATCGATGGATTAAGCAAAAAAGAATTTATTTTGAGTAAATTTTATACCGTAGTTTTATTTGCTTTTATCTCAACAATTTTTGTTTTTGTTACTTCCTTAATTTTAGGATTAATCTATTCTGATTATAATGAATTATCCATAATTTTTTCTGATTTAGACTACTTACTGGCATTCTTTGTAAAATTAGTTGGTTTTTTCTCTTTCGGATTATTTTTAGGAATGCTGATCAAAAGGTCTGCCTTTGCCGTTGGAGCAATGCTGATCTGGTTCTTTATTGAGACCATTAGTTACAATGTATTTAAGTGGAATATTTTTAAGGATACCGATATTGCCGATAATATTTATCAATTTGCACCGCTAAAATCCATGTGGAATTTGATAGACGAACCCTTTTCAAGGTTAAATGCCGTCAAAACTTTAGCCAATCAAGTTGGAGAAGATATCAGTTATGATTATGCTGTGCACTGGTATGAAATTACCATTGTATCAGGATGGACCTTTTTCTTTATATATGCTTCGTATTATCTATTAAAGACTAGAGATTTGTAAAGAAAAACACACTATATTTTCACAAACAATAAATATTATCATTTGTGTTTTTTTTTGGAAAATATTTTTCAATTCTTTTTATAATTCATCCAAAATTCATCACACTTTTCTTTTTCTGCTTGTTTTAAAATAGAAAATCCTAACTCAATAGCTTTATAAAAATCTTCACAAGCTTTCTCTTTTTCACCAGTCTGAAATAAAGCAATTCCCCTTAAAAAATAGGCGCTTTTATTATTTGGATCAATAGCTATAGATTTATTACAATCAATTATTGCCCCAAGGAAATCGTTTGGAAATTTTGTTGCGGCTCTATTCATATATACCCTTGCGTTAGTCGTATCATTTTGAATATAGATATCAAAATCTTTTTTTGCCAGTTCTGACTTTTCTATTGCCATATAAATCCGCGCTCTATTTAAAAGGATTTCAATATCATTTGAGCCATAAATAATACTATCTAATTCTTTAATTAAATTTTCAAAATTTGGCCGTACCCAAAAACCCATTGTTGATTTCACTCTTCCGTTACAACTATCATCAATTAAATCAAAAGCTATATAATAATCTGTTTTATTTATTTTGTAAACACCCATCTCAGGGCAAGATTTTCCTTTAACATCATGAAATTTTATTGTATCATTTACAATTGAAAAATTTGATATTACATCAACTAATTTGTTATTATCTAAATAACTTTCTACTGTACCATTTTCTTTAAAAAGTAAACTAATTGGCCCGTTATGACCCATTCTTAACCACTTTCCAATTATAAAACTTTCTTCATTATTTACAGCAGGTTTATTATTGTCAATCTTTGAAGGCTTTTGACTACAATTTAATAAACTGAAAATTATAATCACCAATAAAAAAAGTTTACTTATTTTCATTTTTAACACTTAATAACTATGAGCAAATCAATACAAAAAAAATTAAAAATTGGTTTCAATAAAAGGTATTAAACCTTAGGGCAAGCCCTGAACCCAATAATAGGAATCGACCCAAGGGTCGAGGTATTTAACCTAGATCCCGCTAGATACTGAAACAAGTTCAGCACAGGCAGCGGGATTAGTTCGACTAACCACGCCAAAAAGCGTGGAGTCTCACGAATAAATATCTATTATTCCTAAATTATTTAAAATGCATTGTCAATAATCTCCTGAACAACTTCAGGATTCAATAAAGTACTGGTATCTCCTAAGTTTGATGTGTCTTTCCAGGCAATTTTTCGTAAAATACGACGCATTATTTTTCCAGAACGAGTTTTAGGTAATCCACTGGTAAATTGAATTTTATCCAATTTGGCTATCGGTCCAATATGCTCAGTAATGATCTGATTGATCTCTTTACGTAAATTATCATGATCACGAGATTCACCACTTTCCTTTAAGATAACATAGCCATATAATGCATTTCCTTTAATGTCATGTGGAAATCCAACAATAGCGGATTCAGCTACAGCCTGATGTTCATTAATAGCATCTTCAATTGGTGCAGTACCTAAATTATGACCCGAAACTATGATCACATCATCAACTCTTCCAGTAATTCTGTAGTAACCTACTTCATCGCGTAAAGCACCATCTCCTGTAAAATATTGATTTTCATAAGTTGAAAAATAAGTGTCTTTATAACGCTTATGATTTCCCCAAATAGTTCTTGCCATTGATGGCCATGGAAACTTAATACAAAGTCTTCCATCTACTTGGTTATCTTTTATTTCATTTCCATTTTCATCCATCAATGAAAGTTGAATTCCCGGTAATGGAAATGTTGCATATGTTGGTTTTGTAGGAGTAAGAAATGGAATAGGAGAAATCATTATTCCTCCTGTTTCAGTTTGCCACCAGGTATCCACAATCGGACTTTTCTTCTTTCCAATATTATCATTATACCAATGCCAAGCCTCTTCATTGATAGGTTCACCTACCGAACCTAATACTTTTAACGAAGATAAATCGTGTTTTTCAACACATTTCAGATTTTCTTTTGCTAAAGCACGAATTGCTGTTGGTGCTGTATAAAACTGAGTTACTTTATGCTTTGCAACTACTTCCCAAAATCTTCCCCAATCCGGATAATTTGGTACACCCTCAAACATTACTGTAGTTGCTCCATTTGCTAAAGGACCATAAACAATATAGCTATGACCTGTAATCCAACCAATATCTGCCGTACACCAATAAATATCATTTTCACGGTATTGAAATACATTTTTAAAAGTATAAGCTGTATAAACCATATAACCTGCCGTTGTATGTACCATCCCTTTTGGCATTCCGGTTGAACCGGAGGTATATAAAATAAATAGCGGATCTTCAGCATCCATAATTTCTGGCTCACATTCTGTTACAGCTTCATCAAGTAAAGGTTGTAACCATTTATCCCGACCCTCTTTCATTTTAATATCAGAATTGATACGCTTTGCTACTAAAACAGTTTCTACGCCGGGGCATTCTTCAAGTGCATCATCAACGATACCTTTCAGATCTATTGTTTTTGAACCACGATAGGAACCATCAGATGTAATTACCATTTTACAATCACTATCATTAATCCTGGTTGCTAATGCTGTAGCTGAAAACCCTGCAAAAACAACAGAATGAATTGCACCAATACGCGCACACGCCAAAGTTGAAATAGCCAGTTCGGGAATCATTGGTAAATAGATACAAACTCGATCTCCTTTTTTTATACCCTGATCTTTCAATACATTGGAGAATTGATTTACACGTTCATATAATTGCTGATAACTAATATGCTCTGCTTCTTCCTTTGGATCATTCGGTTCAAATAGAATAGCTGTTTTCTCTCCACGAATTCTCAAATGCCGATCGATACAATTTTCTGTAATATTAAGCTTTGCTCCTTCAAACCATTTTACTTCGGGCTTCTTAAAATCCCAACTCAAAACTTTGTCCCATCGTTTACGCCAAATAAAATGTTCTTCTGCTACTTCTTCCCAAAAACCTTCCGGATTTCTAACTGATTTTCTATGTATTTGAAAATACTCTTCTAAATGCTTTATATGGTAATTACTCATTTTCGGAATTTTTTATGTTGTATTTTAATATTTGAATCACCTAAAGTAATAAAAAAAATCATTTCCATGCAAATTACACTATTTTTGTAAAATGCAATTTAAATTAAAATCAGATTATAAACCTACCGGAGATCAACCTCAGGCTATTGAAGAATTGGTAAAAGGATTCCATGAAAATGAAAAATATCAGGTTTTATTGGGAGTAACGGGCTCAGGAAAGACCTTTACAGTTGCTAATGTTATTGAAAAGGTACAAAAACCTACTTTGGTTTTATGTCATAATAAAACATTGGCCGCTCAATTGTATTCTGAATTTAAACAATATTTTCCAAATAATGCCGTAGAGTATTTTGTTTCATATTACGATTATTATCAACCAGAGGCTTACATTCCTACAACAGGTTTGTATATTGAAAAAGACCTTTCTATCAATGATGAAATTGAACGTTTGCGATTGAGTACTACATCTGCTCTTCTTTCCGGAAGAAGGGATGTTCTGGTTGTTGCCTCTGTTTCCTGTTTGTACGGTATTGGAAATCCTGTAGAATTTAAAAAAAATGTCATTGAAATAAAGGTTGATCAGATAATTTCCAGAAACAAATTTTTACACAGATTGGTAACCAGTTTATATTCTCGTACAGAAGCCGAAGTAAAAAGTGGAACTTTTAAAGTAAAAGGAGATACTATATCAATTTATCCTTCATATGGTGAATACGGATTTAGAATTCATTTTTTTGGTGATGAAATTGAAGAAATTGAAAGCTTTGATCTGATTAATAATCAAATTATTGAAAAATTTGAACAATTGACCATTTATCCGGCAAATCTATTTGTCACATCTCCTGATATTTTACAAAATGCCATACACCAAATTCAAGAGGATCTGGTAAAACAAGTAGATTATTTTAAAGAGATCGGTAAAGGTTTAGAAGCTAAACGTTTGTTAGAAAGAACAGAATTTGATCTGGAAATGATCCGTGAACTAGGCTATTGCAGCGGAATTGAAAATTATTCACGATATCTAGACGGACGACCAGCGGGTACTCGTCCTTTTTGTCTTTTAGATTATTTTCCGGATGATTATTTAATGTTGGTAGATGAAAGTCATGTTACCATACCTCAGGTTCATGCTATGTACGGCGGTGATCGTTCACGAAAAGAAAATCTGATAGAATACGGATTTAGATTACCTGCAGCTATGGATAATCGTCCATTAAAATTTGAAGAATTTGAAATAATCCAAAATCAAGTGATCTATCTCAGTGCTACACCAGCCGACTATGAGCTACAACAAACCGAAGGTGTTTTTGTAGAACAGATCATCCGACCTACAGGTTTGCTTGATCCGGAAATTGAAATCCGACCCAGCTTAAATCAGATTGATGATCTGATAGAAGAAATTCATCAAAGAGTAGAAAAAGACGAACGTATTCTAGTTACTACTTTAACCAAAAGAATGGCAGAAGAACTGACCAAATACCTGACCAGAATTCAAATTCGATGTCGTTATATACATAGTGATGTTGATACATTGGAAAGAGTTGAAATCATGCGGGATCTTCGTAAAGGCATATTTGATGTTTTGATAGGCGTGAATCTTTTACGAGAAGGTTTGGATTTACCGGAAGTATCACTGGTTGCAATTTTAGATGCTGATAAAGAAGGTTTTTTACGCAGTCATCGTTCATTGACACAAACAGTAGGAAGAGCTGCTAGAAATGTAAATGGTAAAGCGATCATGTATGCCGATAAAATTACAAAAAGCATGCAACTTACTATTGATGAGACCAATAGAAGGCGTGAAAAACAAATTACTTATAACACTGAAAATAATATTACACCTACACAAATCAAAAAAAATATTGATGATTCTCTTACAAAAAAACAGATAACTACTTATCAATACGATGAAGCCAATGCCCAGGCTGCTGAAGCTGATCTTCAATATTTAGCAAAACCTGAAATTGAAAAACGCATCCGTGAAAAACGAAAAAATATGGAGGCTGCTGCTAAAGCTTTAGATTTTTTAGTTGCTGCAAGATTACGTGATGAGATCAAAGAATTACAAAGGTTTCTATAAGATCGATACTAGAAAGAAATAAGAAGAAAATTATTTTAGGTCATAACAAATCGTTTGATTCAACAGTTAATTTTAATTTTCTGATTCAAATTCTTTGATATTTTTCAAACTATTCCGGACCCCATAGATCATTACTTGTCAAATTACAAACTTCAACCATTTCGATACAATAATCTAATCTTCCCAGATCATCAGCTCCTATATTATTTGTGCCAAAAGTAAATTTTACACCGGCATCCTTTGCGCGTTTTATAAATGTTGCACTAGGAATCTTATATCTTGCACTAATTTCCATTGCCACATTATTATCTACCAAGACTTTTATAACTTTATTCATACGATCTTCTGTCCATAAATTATCATATCTATCCACTATTTCATCTGGAAGATAAGTTGCGTTCACATAAATATCAACAGGTTCATTACCAATAATACTTTCAATTCGATTGACCAATTGATCCATAAAATTATCGGGGTCACCAACCTCAGTTTCTTCTTTTAACCATAGTCGCATACGCTTTCCGTTATCATTTGTCCATGTCATAGCATCTGTGAAAACGTAATCAAATTGATCAACAGTTTCTTTAGAAAAAATATCAACCCATTCACGCCCTTCAGCCTGAATAGCGAGATAAGTATGTGGTGGTTTATTATAAATAGATAAAAATTCTTGAAGTGCATCCTCAGTTTCAAAAGTCATTTGCAATCCACAATTAAAAGCAATACCATAAGTGAAACCATATTTTCGAGCATTTTCCAGAACCTGATCTGTAGTCAAACCTCCTTTTAGATGGGCATGCAGATCCATTAATGGAAAATCTTTACTTGAAAGGTCTATTAATTTAGATTCAAATTCGAGATCATCAATTGGATTCCCAATTGTTGTAGCTCCATTTGGCAAGGGTTTTACTTTAATATTTTTAAAATATACTTTACCCTTAGAATTATTTCCCTGAAGAGCAAAAGTACCTGAAGCTAGAATGCTCCCTTTATTTTTATCAGTGCGATAAGGGTTTTCAGGCTCAGTATAATCAACCATCAATTCGCCATTTATATATGTTTTGATAGTCTTACCTTGTACAATGATGTGATAATTAAACCATTCACCATCCTTAACCGGTGATTTAAAAAGATTGCGAATACCACTTAAACTTCCAGTTTTATTTTGTGAACTATTTTTACTTGAAACGGTTTTAGAAGAAGAATTCAAGATCTGACATTGATATCCTTTTTTTGGCAAACCTGCTTCTTGATATTTTGTATGAAAAAATATACCTGAGTTTGAGGCATCATCTACTTTTACATCTACCATTAGCTCAAAATTCTTAAAATTTTGTTTAGAGATATCCCCATCATAAAACAAGTTAGAGCTACCGCTATTTGAAACAAGCATTCCGCTTTCTATCCCCCATAATGATCCATTACCGGAAGATTTCCATCCTTTTATCGTTTTCCCGTCAAAAAGATCGATCCATTCCTCCTTTGCACAACCATTGAGCAAAGTAGAAGATATCAATAATAGGGAAAATAACCTGATAATCCATTTTAGATCAAACATAATATTTTTATTTAGATTGAATTATTAAATAAAAGTAATGGAAAATAATTAATCAAAAGTTTATTATTTTACTTAATATCAACATCGCCACTTTTTACCTATTATTTATCATACATTTAAATAGTTAAAGCTGTTTGAAAAGCATTTTCAATAACATCTTGCGCTTTTCCTACTTTATTGGCATCTCCAATAATATGGACAGGTTTTTCAAAAATATCGTTACTAAATGGATTGTATGATTTCATTCCGGTAGCTAGAATAATATGATCAATATCTTCAAGAGTTTGCTTAAAATTCTCTCCTTCAATATAAACTTTCTTCCCCGATATTTTTTTGACTTTTGTGTTTACAAAAATATTTATATTCTCATTTTGAAATGCTTTTAATGTTAGTTTTCTTTCGATCATCTCCATACCACGAGCAACTTCAGCCATCATTTCAACAATAAAAATCTTGTTACCTTTTGAAAGTAGCATATTGGCTACCTCCGTTCCAATTAACCCTCCTCCTATTACTAATGATCTTGTATTTTCCGGAATATTGTGCTCTTCAAGAATTTCTGCCCAAAAATAATCTTTTAAACCCTCTATGGGTGCTATTTGTGGTATTGAACCTGTGGCAATTAATATTTCATCATATTGAATAAAGTCACCTAATGTTGCTTCTTTATTAATAACTTCAATATGATTATCGGTAATTTCTTTTTCTAAATAATCGATAATTTTTACCAATGACTGTTTATGGGGAGGTAAAAAAGCCAGATTGAATTGTCCACCAAGTTTGTTCTTTTCAAATAACGTTACTTCATGTCCGCGTTGTTTAAGCGTAATGGCAGCAGTCATACCGGATAAACCACCACCTATAACAGCAATGTTTTTTTGTTTTTGGGTTTTTTCAAGAACAAAATCTTCTTTTCCTACAAGAGGATTTACGGTACACCCTAAACCTTTACCACTTTTTACACCTCCCAAACATCCTTCGCTGCATGCCAGACACGGGCGAACATTCCCTATAACTTCACCTAGATATTTACCTATAAAATCAGGATCTGCCACCAAAGGGCGTCCTACTGCTATAAAACTACCCTTGGCTTGTTTCTTTATTTTATTAATGTCTTTAAATTCATTTATCTGCCCTACATAAATCACAGGAATATTGATAACTTCTCTAATTTTGTCGGCCAATTGCCATGTTTTCCCTTTAGGAACAAACATATGCTGAAAAAACCATGGCGGTGTAGCACACACTGTTCCAGCTGTAACATGGATCGCATCGACACCTTTTTTAGCAAGAATTTTTGAGAACTTTTGCATTTCATCAATTTTAATCCCATTTGGAGTCATTTCATCTCCACTGATACGAGCAATAATTCCAAGATTTGTAGCTTTTTCAACAGCATCCAACACTTCAAGTGGAAACTTAATTCTATTTTCAAAGACACCGCCATATTCATCATTTCTGTCATTTACAGCTTCTGAAATAAACTGAGCAAATAAATATCCATGACCAAATTGTATCTCTATATAATCGAAACCTGCTTTTTCAGCTCTTATGCTTGCCTGAACAAATAAATTTTTTATTTTTTGCATACCAACAGCATCTAAAGCAGTTGGTTTGGCGCCCCCATTTTCGCAGGCTTTATCAGTTGAAGAAACAAAATAATTTCCGGGTATTTTAGGGTTGACCATTCTTCCCGGGTGATTTAAGTGAGCTATTGCTTTAGCTCCATCCTGATGAATTGTATCGGTTAATTTTATCAGTCCATCTAATTTTTCATCATTATCAATACCCATTTGGGTTGGGAGTTCGCGTAAACCTTTATCCAAATATAAAGGCTCAGGAATAATAGCTCCTATATATTTACTTCTTGCTTTGTAAAAAGTAAGATGTTTTTTTGTGACAAAACCATTTTTATCACTATATCCTGTCTTTACAGGAGCCATGATGAATTCATTTCTCAAGTCTATCATACTATTATTTATTTATTATTTGATAAAAAATTCCTCGTTTCAATTTAACTACCTCAATTTTATTTTCCGCCTCTAATACATCTAGATATTTGTTGATCTCATTAACATGTAATCCTAAAATTTTTGATAAATCATCAAGTGTACAAGGTCTTCTCCCTATAGTTTCTATAATGGCTGTTTCAGCATCTTTTCTGTATGATTGTATATCTTTTCTTTCCAAAGGTGCTGAAATTATCTCAACATTATCTAACTTCCAAAAATCAATGATTTTTTGTAATTCCTCTTTTGTTGCACTTCTTAAATTATCTTTTATCCCGGGTCTGTCTAAAGTATTTAATTGAACAGAATCCGGATTAATCTTCACTATTGCCTTTTTTAGAGCTATCAATTCCTTTTCATTATCATTATAATCAGGTAGAATAAAAATTTCAAGCCATATTTTTCCTTTAAATTCCTTACGGAATGTGATTAATCCTTGTATATATTTATCTAAGGTTAATGTTTTCGGTGGGCGATTTATTTTTAGAAACACTTTTTCTGTCGCAGCATCAAGAGAAGGTAGCACAACATCGGCATCCATTAATTCTTCTCTTACTTTCTTATCGTAAAGTAATGTTCCGTTTGTTAAAATTGCAATAGGAATATCAGGTTTATTTTGTTTTATAAATTGAATGATATCACCTATGCGAATATTTAATGTGGGTTCACCATAACCGGAAAAAGTGATATAATCAGGATCCGGATTGTTATTGAAGTAATTTGTTAGCTC
>JAOZVI010000191.1 GCA_029938265.1 Flavobacteriaceae bacterium
ACAGTTATAGTGAACATTTATGGGCATTTAATAAAAATGTAAAATTCTTTTACGGAGCTCCTATTTTGGAAGTATTGGATTTTTTAGAACGTTTAGCTCCATTTTCAAAGCCAAAATTTGTATTAAGAGATAAGAAACCTCTTTATAAATGGGAACATAATAAATAACGTAATTATTAAATTTCAATATTGTGAAAAAATCAGATTCAGAAATTGATAGACGCCAGTTTCTAAAAAACGGAGCCTTTGCAGTAGCTGCAATAGGTGCTGTTGGAGTAGGCGTAAATTATTTAAAGAAACTCAACGAAGAAAATGCTTTAACATTATTGCGTCCACCCGGAGCAATTCATGAAGATGAATTTATTTATGCTTGTATAAAGTGCGGACTTTGTGTTCAGATCTGTCCGATAGAGGCTGTTAAATTGGCTGGCATTTCTGATGGTCTTTCGTATGGAACTCCTTATATTGATCCGCTTGCACAAGCTTGTGATTTTTCTTGTGATGCCATGCAATGTGTTGAAACTTGTCCGACTGCTGCTTTAGATTTTATTCCATTTAAAAAAGCAGGTGAAGATGCCCTTACAGAATATCAAAAAGCTAATCCAAACCCTGGTCCTGATTATAATCCGTTCATTGTTCAATCTCAATCTATGAAAGCTACTACTAAAATGGGTATAGCAGTTATTGATCACAAAACTTGTTTGGCCAGAAATGGAAAAGGTTTTAAAGGTTCACCAAGAGAGGATGGTTTTAAAGGAGTTTATCGCTCACCTAATCCCAAAAGGGAAGAAAGAAAAGCTTCACCGGTAAACGATCATATATTTGATCGTGAATTATGTGATTTGTGTGTTACTGAATGTCCTATTGGAGAGACTGCCATTATTATGGAAGAAAAAATAAGAGGTAATGGCGAAAGTATTTGGCGCCCAATGGTTTTAGACGGCTGTACCGGTTGTGGCGTTTGTGTTATGGTTTGTCCATCGACACCAAATAGTATTATTATTGAAAAATTAGAAATGGTTTAAAATATTTTCTGATGATAAATTTAAAAAAATTAACACCGATACCTGCGAAACGTAGAGAAGAAATGCCTAATTCAAAATTGGGAATAACCTTTAAAGAATGGAAAGCCAGTAAACCTAATAAACACAAATGGCGTAATATACGTTGGGGGGTTTTACTTTTTTTTAATTTCCTTTTTTGGGCTTCTTTTGCTTTTGATATAGGAGTTTTAGAAGGTTCACTAAGTGGCTCCAGATTTTTAGGTATTTACTTAATGGATCCTTTTAATGCGCTTCAAGAAATATTTATTGGCAGTAGAACTGGTTATTTTACAATGTTAACTATGAATTTTTTTATTGGGTTTTTTATCATACTGATGTTTTATTTTTTATTGGGTGGTAGATCTTTTTGTTCATGGCTTTGTCCTTACCATTTTTTAGCAGAAAACGCTGAGAAACTTCATAACTATTTTGTGAAAAAGAGAAAAATTAAAGAACACACGTACAATATTGGTATTAAGTATATATTTTGGGTGGGGTTTTTGTTGCTCGCAGTTTTAACCAAGAATTTAGTTTTTGAAAATATTAACCCTGTTGGTATTATTTCAAGAGCAATTATTTATGGCCCGGGTTTAATATTATTGTGGATTGTTGTTCTGTTACTTTTTGAAATTGTATATTCCAAACGTTTTTGGTGCAGATATGTTTGCCCTATTGGTGTTACCTATAGTTTTATTGGTAAATTATCGCCAACAACTATAAAATTTGATTTGTCAAAATGTGGACACTGTAGAGATTGTCAGGATGTTTGTTTGGTGCCACATGAATTATGGTTTGTAAAACGAGGTGAGGCTACTAAAGAAATCCATTTTGCCGGTGCAGATTGTACCAGATGCGGTTTATGTGTAGATGTTTGTTATGGAGATGCCTTATCGTATTCAATAAGAGGTTTTGATAAAATTACATAGAATTATCAGTAAAATTCTTAAATTGAGTAAACTAAAAAATTAAAAACATTTTAAAAAATTGATATTGAAAGATTCAGAAATATTGATTACAGTTGACCAGCTTACAAAATCTTTTAAAAAAACTACTGTAATTGAGAACTTAACGCATAGTTTTAAAGCTGGAGAACGAATTGCTTTAGTAGGTCAGAATGGAGCTGGAAAAACAACATTGATACGTTGTATTTTAGGATTGTATAAATATGACGGTACTATTGAAGTGCTTGGTATGAATCCAAGAAAGGAAAGAGAATTAATTCTTAAAAACATTGGTTTTGTACCGCAGATTCCTCCACCAATTAAAATGACAGTTGGTGAAATGTTAGATTTTTTTGGAAAACTTACCGATACAGATAAGCAAGAATTTATTGATATTAGTGAAAATTTAGGTTTAGATGTAAAGGGTAATCTTCACAAACCATTTATGAAACTATCTGGTGGAATGAAACAAAAACTTTTGGTATCTTTTGCTTTGGGGAGAAGACCAAAAATTTTATTGATGGATGAACCTGCTGCAAATTTAGATCCAAAGGCTCGAACCATATTATTTGACTATTTGCATAAATTCGATAAAAATGCTTTGATGATCATTAGTAGTCATCGAATTGATGAGGTTGAAGATTTGGTAAACCGCTTGATTGAAATGGATATGGGTAAGATTGTAGTTAATAAAGAAGTATAGCAGTGAGTAGTTTACAGTTTTAATTAGCAGTAAACTTTTAAAAAATGGAATAAAACGAGTAGTAAATAATTTATTTAAATTGCTCAGTTTGCAAATGATTACTTTGTGAATTTTGCGGTTAAGAGAAATAAGATTAGCATGCCATAAAATTTTTATATAATGAAAAAATTAACAATTGTATTCGCACTTTTATTAGTCTTTAGTTCATGTAAACAAAATGTAACATATGAAGCTCGTGATATAAATTTTGATCGTGATGTTTGTTTTATTTGTCTTATGGGATTGACAGATCAACGTTATAATGCACAATCTATTAATGAATATGGAGAAGTTCATTGGTATGACGATATAGGATGCTTGGCAGAAGAGATGAGAGATACTTTAACATGGAATCAATGGAAAGGGGATAAGGTAAAATTTTGGATTGGAGATGCAAGTAAGGGAAATGATCCTTCAAATTGGATAGATGCAGAGACTGCCTTTTATGATTATGGTAAACATACCCCAATGGGATATGGTTATTCTGCTTATGCAGATAAACCGGATACAGATAGTATTTATACTTTTGAACAGGTATTACAACGAATTAATGAGGGAAAAACCATGAGAGAGGCTTTTATTCAGGAAAAAATGCTGATGATGAAAGATAATCCTGCTAAATTGGAAAAACTAAAAGAAAAATTAGAGAAAGAGAATAATAATGAATAGGATTAATTCTCAATACTTAATATAAGATAATAAAATAAAAACCAATCTAGATCTGTATATCAATGAAAAACTTTGAAAGTTTAAAAGAGATAATAAAATCTGATATTCGCCAAAACCTTCGTTCCAGCTGGTTTTGGGCTTATAGTTTATTATTTGGCGGTTTTGTAGCCGTAATGTTTACATCGGGTATAACCGAATCACAAATTATAGGATTTGTTGGTTTGAGT
>JAOZVI010000066.1 GCA_029938265.1 Flavobacteriaceae bacterium
AAGCTGTATTGTAACCTGCATCCGATAATAATTCAGGTAAGGTATATTCCCAAGGTGCCATTCCGTAAGGCAAACCGTAAGTTACCTTATGTGTTCCCGAGCGTATAGGTAAACGACCGGTCATAATTGCAGACCTTGTTGGAACACATTGGCTTTCAACATTAAAATTTGTCATACGTAAGCCTTCATTTGCCAATTTATCAATTCGAGGGGTTTGAATTGAACTTCCTTGTATGCTAATATCTCCCCAACCCCAATTATCAATTAGGATATAAACAATATTAGGTTTTTCTTGTGCTTTTACGGAAACACCTATTATTAATCCGAGCACTATTGATAGAATAATTTTTTTCATCTCTCTAAATTTTAAGGATTGGTAATTAATTATTTTTTAGGAAACAAAAATTGTAACTGAAACCTTGTTCCCCAATCACCAATTCCATCTGGTTTTACCGCATTATAATAAACATGGGCATTTACATTTATAGGTAGTTTGCCAATTCTAAACACCTTACCGGCACCGGCACCAAAAGGTACTGTCCATTGCTGTCCTTTCTCGGCATTCCAGTTGGCTGTTATAATTGGCCCGGAAACCAAATACCAGGCATCGGGTAAATTGTAATTCACAAAGTACTGGAACATGAATTTATTTTCTTCCACATCGCCAAAAGTCCAGATATTATTGGTGACAAACCCGGCCACCCATTTGTTAATTGTGGTCAATGCTACGATAGATGGCCCAATGCCAAACTCCCTGCTTCCAAATTCATTGGCTTCGGAAGCAGTTGGTATTTGAAAAACAGGGCCTACACCCCATGTGATCTTCGATGCCTTTGTTGGTGAAAGCCAGGCAGTATAAATTATATCGCCAACTCCCGTTGTGCTTACATCTTCAGTTGATGAAGGTTGGGTAATTACAGGAATAATAATACGGTTTATTAAATTGACTTTGCCGCCTAAACCAACAGGTATTACCGGTTGAATATTCAAAATATTTTGCGCCCTCTTGAATTCACCCATGCCGAAAGTAGTGTTGTTTTGTAACGGCAGACTGTACATGGCAGCTAAGGGGTTTTGCGTTGCTTTTGCTAAGGCCGCTTCTTCGGCTTCCCATTCCTCTTTTGTTTTTTCGTGTTCCTGTGCGAAACCAGTTGTTGCAAAAAACAGGATTGTAAGAGCTGTCAGGCTTATTGATAATAAATTTTGATTTTTCATTATTGATGAATATTTAAAAGTTTTCATTTTAATGTTTATGGTTTGACAAATTTAAAAAAAACAGCTACCACAAATGTTATGATAGCTGTTGTGTGAAACTTCTAGTTTTTCAGAAGCTTAATTAATTATTTCCAGCTCCCCATTTTTCCATACTTGGATCATAAGGAAGTCCATACTCAATGACCTCTTTAGGATCAAACGGTAAGTCAGCTGGATTAATACGGAATTCTCCTGCTTTTTTAACTGCAGGGCGTGGATTTTCTAATCCTTTTAGAGGCAACCCTCTTACATGTGCAGTATGTGGATATTTTTTAATCCATAACTGGTGACGTGCCATCATTAAATCAAACATTGGTTTTGTTGTAAAACCAGGTAGCATTTTAGGCGATACTTCACGAGGATCATTATAAAGATCATAGAATGAAGCTCCACTAAGACCAGGTAATTCACCAACCCAATGACGCTTGAAACGACCTTTTACCTGAGCTGCCAAGATGTTACCCGTGTAAATATGTACATAATCACGACGACTATATGTATCTCCATTTAGAAAAAGTGATGTTTGGTCGATACCATCAATAATACGATCGGTAGGTATGTATTTTGTAGCTCCACCCAAGGTGGCAAAAGTTGTAAATAAATCTGTTACGTGAATAATATCACCAATAATTTGGTTGGGTGCAATTACACCTGGCCAACGCATAAGGCAAGTTACCCTAACACCACCTTCGGTAAAATCGCCTTTACCTCCACGATACAATGTTTCAACCATTCCATCAGGACCATTGTGTGTCATTGGGCCATTGTCTGCCATAAGAATAACCAGTGTATTTTCTTCTACACCTGCATCTTTAAGAGTCTGTAATAATGTAGGAACCCATTCGTCGAATTCTACAAGAAATTCTTGTAATAAACCTGCAGAGTGTGTATTCTTTTTATCTCCTGGTTTAGTACCTAAAAATGAGGCAGCTATTGGTTGATAAGATACAAAGAAAGGCTTCTCTGCTTTCGCACTTTTTTTAATAAATTCAAGAGTACGCTTTTGCATCTCTCCTTCAAGTGCATAATAGTCATCTTCATTAGGTGGTGTACCCCATTCTCTAACCGGACCGTTTTTTGTACCTTCTAAAGCCCAAACGTAACCATCAGGTCTCCAACCTTTATCCATATCGTAAGGATCGTTTGGATATAATTCCGGCATAACAGAAGTTGGGAACATTGGACCTAAATCACCTCGCGCTACATACATACTTGGCACCTGATTATAAGGAGACCAAAGTGCCTCATCATAACCCATATTGGTCATATAACTTTCTTCAATATCGCCAAGGTGACCTTTTCCGTAAAAAGCTGTAGCATAACCAGCCTCGCTTAAAACTTCTGCAATGGTGGTTTCGGTTTCGCTCATTCCGCCATACTCCAATGGAAAACTTACATTATACATTCCACTTCTAACTGCATGACGACCAGTTTGAAACGCAGCTCTGGTTGGTGTACAAGAAGGTTCTGTGTACATACGTGCATAGTATTGACCTTCTGCAGCAAATTTATTCATGTTTGGTGTTTTAAAACCTCTTGCTGCTTGGTTTTGAGCAACACCTATTTCTCCAACTCCAGTATCGTCCCACATAATGTGAACTATGTTGGGTTTTCTACCATGTTTCTTTTCAAGAGCCACAAGCTTGTCTTGAATCTCTTTGTCTTGTTCTGCCCATTTGTCGCCATGTTGTGCTTTGAGTATATAGTACTCTGCATCGTGAACGATTTTTGACTTTTGCGCATTAACTGATAAAATACTTATCAGAAAAATACCAATTAATAATGTAAATTTGTTTTTCATCTTTATATTAAAGTTTTAGAAAGGGTTAATATTATTTAGGTTTAGTATAATAATTGCAAAATTAAATGTAAAAAGGTTTATATTGTATCAAAAAACCGCAACTTTGGAAAATGGCAAAAGAAAATTTTGAGTCGGGCAATTTTACAAATCTCAGTTTATTTGACTTTAATAATATTGCACGTACTTGGAAACTTGATTTTATTCAGCTTGGATCTGGTAAGTTTTCGGCTGATTTCTCTCAAATTGTTTGCAAAGAATTTCAATTAGGATGTGCAAGGTTTAATACTACTGTTAAACAAGAAGGGTTTTCCCCTGAAGGAGTATGGACATTTGCTTTTGTAAATGATGTAAAAATATATTGGAGAAACTATGTGGTTGAACCCAATGCAATCATCATTTATGCACCCGGTTCAGAAATCAATGCGGTAAGTGCTGCAAATTTTGAAGTAGTGACATTTTCAATTTCTGAGAAATTTTTGTTTGAAATAGCAAAAAATGAGGGGATGGAAACTTTCTTCGAATCATTAAAATCTATTGATGTATTAGTTTCAAAAAATCCCTTATGGAAAAAATTGAGAAAATCCATATTAAATGAAATTGATATTCGTAAAAAAAAACCGAATTATAAGAGAGGTCAAATTTTTAAAGAAACCTTCACAAAAGAACTATTGATATTATTAAAGGATTCATCGGTAAATAAGAAAAAAGTAAGTGGTAAAAAAAGGTTAAAATTATTACATGATGCTGAACACTACATCACACAACACATAACTGAACCAATTACTGTATCTACTATTGCCTCTTATTTAAACGTGAGTGAAAGAACATTGCTTTATGCATTTAAGAATAGATTTGATATGGGTCCTAAAGCTTTTCTGTTAGTTTTAAAATTGAATCATGCGCATCATAGGCTACACAGAGAAAAAAATATTATTTCAATAGCCTCCATAGTAAGAGATAGTGGCTTTTGGCATATGGGGCAATTTTATAAAGATTATAAAAAGTTTTTTGGAGAGTTGCCTTCAGATACGTTTAAAAAGAGTCTTCTTGAGAAAATATAAAAGATGAGAATAGTAATAGAAATGAGAAAAAGGATATTTGTAATTTCTTAATCATTTTTTTAATTATTTAAATAAAGAAAGCCGTTTTAAACGGCTTTCTAATAAAACATATTAAAACAATTATTTTTTCTTTCCTTTCTCTTTCTTTTTTTCCTCCTCAAGAATTTTTTGATTTTTATTCTTAAGACGCCAATGTGCACTAATGCTATTTTTCATTGTTTAAGGAAGAGCTTCCAATGGTACTATCAAATCACTTTTAACCGACTATTCTGTTAATAAATCTGGTTTATAATATTATTTACAATAAGTATTAATTAACCTTTAAATTTTAGTGTTGAAATAAAGTGTTTATGTTTAGGTCTTGGTATTTATAAAGTGATAATTAAAAAAACCACAAATTCACGAATGTTTAGTATTAGTGAATTTGTGGCTCATAAATTAACAGTAAAGGTTTCACAATAAGAGAATCCCTTACTATTAAAAACTTAAATCAACTTCTTAGCATTTTTTACTTTTTGTTTTAGTAAAGCCAAATCAATTACTTCTTTCATTTCATTTACATAATGAAAAGTCAATCCTTTTAAATATTTTGGTGTAATATCATTAATGTCCTTTTTGTTTTCTTTACAAAGAATAATATCTTTGATATTGGCACGTTTGGCAGCGAGAATTTTTTCTTTAATTCCGCCAACGGGCAATACCTTACCACGTAAAGTGATCTCACCGGTCATGGCTAATCTCGACTTAACTTTTCTTTGCGTAAATGAGGATACTAATGATGTTAACATTGTGATACCCGCACTTGGACCGTCTTTTGGTGTAGCTCCTTCAGGTACGTGAATATGTACATTATAATTGTCTAAAACTTGAGGATCAATTCCAAATTCATCGGCATTGGCTTTAATATATTCTAAAGCTATTGTTGCAGATTCACGCATCACTTTACCTAAATTTCCGGTAATTGATAATCCACCTTTTCCTCTTGAAAGAATCGATTCTATAAATAAAATATCACCGCCAACACTTGTCCATGCCAATCCGGTTACAACACCGGCAATTTCATTATTTTCATATTTATCACGTTCTAAATGAGATAGCCCAAGAATTTTTTGAATATCACTATCCGAAATTTTTACATTATATTCTTGCTCCATTGCAATAGATTTTGCAGCATAACGAACAACTTTGGCAATTTTTTTCTCCAAACCTCTAACACCCGATTCACGCGTATAACCGGTAATGATCTTTTCCAGTTGTTTTTTAGGAATTTTAAGATGATCTTTTGTTAAACCGTGCTCCTTTAATTGTTTGGGTAATAAATGTCGTTTTGCAATTTCTTCTTTTTCCTCTATGGTATATCCGGTCATTTCAATGACCTCCATACGGTCTCTCAAAGCCCATGGAATTGTTGACAAGGTATTTGCCGTTGCAATAAACATCACTTTAGAAAGGTCGTAACCCATTTCTAAATAATTATCGTAAAATTCGGAATTTTGTTCAGGATCAAGCACTTCAAGCATTGCAGAAGAAGGATCTCCACTGTGGCTTGAACCTAATTTATCGATCTCATCCAAAACAAAAACCGGATTAGAACTTTTGGCTTTTTTAATGTTTTGTATGATCCTTCCGGGCAAAGCACCGATATAGGTTTTACGATGCCCTCTGATTTCGGCTTCATCGCGTAAACCACCTAACGACATTCTTTCGTACTTTCTGCCTAAAGATTCTGCTATTGATTTTCCCAATGAAGTTTTACCAACTCCGGGAGGTCCGTACAAACATAAAATTGGTGATTTCATATCACCTTTTAATTTTAATACGGCCAGATGTTCTATGATTCTTTCCTTGACTTTTTCGAGTCCAAAATGATCCCTATCTAGTATTCTTTGAGCTCTTTTAAGGTCAAATCTATCCTTGGTATATTCGTTCCAGGGTAATTCCAGTAAAAGATCCAAATAATTTCTTTGGATAGAATACTCGGCAACTTGCGGATTCATGCGTTGCAATCTTCCTAGTTCTTTCTCAAAAGTTTCTGCAACTTCCTTATTCCATTTTTTCTTCTTTGCCAGAATTCTCATTTCTTCAATATCTTCATCATAAGAAACACCACCCAATTCTTCCTGAATAGTACGCATTTGTTGATGTAAGAAATATTCTCGCTGTTGCTGATCCATATCCTCGCGAACTTTAGATTGAATGTCATTGCTCAACTCTAGGCGTTGCAATTCCTGATTCATCTTTTTTAAAGTTTCTAAAGCTCTTTCCTTAAGATCACTAATATTTAATAGCGCTTGTTTTGAATCTGTATCAAGGTTAAGATTTGATGAAACAAAGTTGATCAAAAAAATATCACTTTTAATATTTTTTATGGCAAAAGAAGCCTCAGTAGGTATATTAGGATTTTCTTTGATGATACGTAAAGAAACATCTTTTATTGAATCGATAATGGCTTTGAATTCACTATCTTTTTTATCGGGAACTATATCTTTAAGCTCTTTGGTCTTTGCTTTTAAATAGGGTTCTTCCTGTACGATATTTTCAATTTCAAAACGTTTTTTTCCTTGTAAAATTACCATGGTGTTACCATCGGGCATTTTTAACATTTTTAAAATGCGGGCGACCGTACCAATTGTATAGATGTCTTTTAAACCGGGGTTTTCGGTAGCTTCATTCTTTTGGGCAACAACACCAATAGTTTTATCTCCTTTATTAGCATCTTTTACCAGTTTTATTGATTGATCTCTACCGGCTGTGATTGGAACTACAACCCCAGGAAAAAGTACTGTATTTCGCAGCGGTAAAATTGGAAGTTCATCAGGAATTATTTCATTGCTCATGGCTTCTTCATCTTCAGGTGTCATCAATGGGATTAACTCTGATTCTTCATCAATTATATGTTGAAGTGACAAATTGTCAATATTTAAAAATTTTGGTTTATTCATATCTTATTTAAGTCAATTTGACATTAATTTTATCTTTTCTATAGCGTATAATTTGCTGTATTAATTATTAATTAGTTTATAATCAACAATATATGCATATTCTTTATTAACTATTTTGTTAGTAATATTCAATTGTTGTGCCAATTGTGATAATATGGTAGCTCTTTTTTGAACTGCAAAAATACTGCTAATTATTTGTTTGATATCTAAATCTTATTAAAAAATATTACCTTTAAGTATTCAATAGTGTAACAAGTTAAAGAATCATTTGTCTTTTTAATAGATTTTAGTACTTGCAAGAAAACAGTCAACATATTAATCAGCTTATCAGGGGGTGTAAGAAAGGAGATCAAAACGCTCAGTTTGAAATGTATAAATTATACTATAAAGCGATGTACAATACTTCAAACAGGATCTTAAATGACAGTTTTGAAGCAGAAGATGTAATGCAGGAAGCTTTTTTAAATGCCTTTACAAAATTAGATACCTATAAAGGTGAAGTTACATTTGGAGCATGGTTAAAAAGAATAGTGATCAATAGAAGTTTAACACAATTAAGAAAGATTAAACGCCAGAATGAAATGAAATTTGATGATGTAGAAAATAAAATTGAAGTTGTGGAAGATAATAATTATCAGGAGTATATGGATTATTCAACAATAAGAGCAAAAGAAATTTTGAATACAATACAACAACTAAAAGATAATTATTGTTTGGCTTTAACACTGAGTTTAATTGAAGGTTATGACAATGAAGAGATTGCACAAATTATGCAGATAAGTAATGAAAATTGCCGGACAACCATATCAAGAGCAAAAAATAAATTGCGACAATTATTATCACAATCCAGTATAGTAAATTAATCTATGATGAAAGATAATTTAGAAAATATTATTAAAGAAAAAAAGCACGAATTTGACTTTGAAGAACCCAATATTGGGCATTTTGAAAGATTTGAAGCAAAATTAAAAGCGCAAAATAAACCAAAATCTAAAGTTGTTTATTGGCCATGGTTGGCTGCAGCAGCTTCGGTTATTATTATTTTTGGAATTTGGTTTGGAGATAATTTTAATCCAAATAAAGGTTTAGAATTGGCAGATGTATCACCTAAAATGGAGGAAACTCAAAGTTTTTTTGTGCAAACAATTCAAAAAGAGATCGCATTAATTGAAAAGAATAAAACTCCTGAAAACCAAAAAATTATTGATGATGCATTTTTACAGTTAAACAAACTGGAAGATAATTATAAAAAATTAACAGTTCAATTAAAAGAGAGTAGTGAAGATAAACGCGTTATTTATGCTATGATTTTTAATTTTCAGCAACGTATTGAAATACTACAAAATTTAATGCAACAGCTGGAAGACGTTGAACAGATCGAAAATCAAAATGAACAAATAATTTAAAAATAAAAGTCATGAAAAATAAAATTACAAATATTATTATAAGCGTCCTTTTGGTAATACCATTGCTTATAAGTGCCAATACACATCCTAAAAAAGGAAAGTACGAGAAAAGCAAAACGATTAATAAGGAATATACGGTAAATGCTGATGCCCTGGTTAAAATTAATAATAGATATGGAAATGTTGACGTAATAACATGGAATGAAAATCGAGTGGTTATTGAAGTTAAGATCACTGTAGATGGCAATGATGAAAAGAAAGTAATTGCAAAACTTAACGGAATTGATGTAGTTTTTACAAATAGTAAAAGCCAGGTTTCTGCTAAGACTATTATTGAAAAAACATCTTCAAGTTGGTTTAGGTCAGGTTCAAATATTAATTTTCAAATCGATTATAAAGTGAAAATGCCGGTTACAAATGATGCTGATCTGGTAAATGATTACGGTAGTATTTCATTGAATGAATTAAAAGGTAAGGCAAATATCAATTGTGATTATGGAAAAATATTGATTGGTAGTTTGTATCACGCAGATAATGATATTAATATCGATTATACTTCTGATTCAAATATTGAATTTATGAATGGTGGTTCTATCAATGCTGATTATTCAAAATTAACTGTTGAGAAAGCTAAAAAAATTGACCTAAATGCTGATTATACCACAACTGTATTTGAAAACATTGAAGACCTGTCCTTTAATTGTGATTATGGAAAGATTGAAGTTGAAAACGGTAATACAATTATTGGAAATGGTGATTATCTAACCATGCGATTTGGTACAGTTTATAAAAAATTGAAAATTGATGCCGATTACGGTAGTATTCGTATTAATAAATTGAAAAAAGATTTTGATTCAGTTGCGATCGATTCGGATTATACCGGGATAAAAATCGGATTAGAACCAGAAATTACATTTAATTTTATAGTAAAAGTGGGTTATGGTGGATTTACTTATGATGAAGACAAAGCCACATTCCTTAAAAAAGTAGTAAAATCAACTTCTAAGTATTATGAAGGTTATGTAAATGATGAAAATTCAAACTCAACTATAAACATCGATTCAGAATACGGTAGTGTTAAAATGTATAATAACTAATAAAATAATAAATCATGAAAAAAATATCTGTAAAATCAATATCAAGTCTATTTATAATGCTTTTGTTTTTAACAGCTTGTAATGCACAAAAGTATGGGAGAGTAAAAGGCAATGGAAATGTTGTAAACAAGACTCGTAGTGTTGGTAATTTTGATAAAATTGATGTTTCTGGTTCTTTTGATGTAACTTTAGTAAAAGGTAATGAAGGTGAGATAAAAATAAGGATTGAGGATAATTTATTATCCTATTTGGAAACTAATGTTGAAGGTGGAAAATTAAAGATCAAATGGAAAAAAGGCACCAATATCAACACAACAAAAGGTGTTCATTTAACCGTTTATTTTAATGATATTGAAGCTGTTGGTCTATCAGGTTCTGGTGAGATAGTATCTAATGATCTGATAAAGTCAGATAATTTTGATATTGCTGTTACAGGATCAGGTGATATTGATCTAAATGTTGATGCAAATAAAATAAAAGCAGCAATTTCCGGATCGAGTGATATTCAGCTTAAAGGTTCAACTGATGAATTTACAGCAACAATTTCTGGATCTGGAGATATAGAGGCATTTGAATTAAAATCAAAAAAAGCAACAGTAAAAATATCAGGTTCTGGGGATATGGAATTATCAGTTAGTGAAGAATTAACAGCAAGAGTTTCAGGTTCAGGAGATATAAAATACAAAGGGAATCCGAGAATAGAGGATATAAAAGTTAGTGGTTCAGGAGAAATAAGTACCTATTAAATACTACTTTTAAAATTTAAAATAAATTTATTAACCAATGAGGGTTTGACTGTAAGTCAAGCCCTCATTGGTTTTCATAGCCTTAGGTTAAAATATTTAGAAATATTTAACAACTTATTTTCATCATAAGTGTAACAAAACTTACCTTCATTAGTCTTATATATAGTAGTATGCAAAACATAGTACTATAAATATTAAAAAAACGTTAAATACACTACTCATGAAAAATCTAATTATCTCAAGCTTATTGATTGTAAGTCTAACAGTCTCAGCACAGTTTATTGAAAACAGAAATATGAATTTCGGAAAAATGTTACATATGGATATAAATACTGTAAGTAATAATTTATCAAAAAATATCTTAAATACGATCTTTGAAATAGAAGAGGAGGAAGCAGATGAGCCTTTTGATTTTGATATAAAAAAATATTTACCATATGGTTTTAATCCATATAAAAATATTGCAAATATTTACAATAAGCTTTATGATTATATCACAGAAGAAGCTGATGAGCCTTTTGAGTTTAATACTAAAGATTATTTGCCAGCAAACTTCGATCCATATATAGGTATTTCAATGATGGATGAATATGAATCATTAAATGAAGAAGCAGATGAGCCTTTTGATTTTGATACTAAAGAATATTTACCTAAAAATTTTAATCCTTATAATTAATAAAATATTGTCTAATCTAAATTTAAAAGTCGATTGAAAACTATTTTCAATCGACTTTTTTTTATAGAGACTTTAAATTTATAAAGTTTTTTGTAGGATCAAATTAAAAATAGATTGCTTCCTTAAAATATCTTAAAGCTGATATTTCTGGATCATGTGATATAGAACTCAATGGCTCAACTGATGATTTTACGGCAGCAATTTCAGGTTCAGGTGATATAAAATATAAAGGAAACCCAAGGATAGAGAATATTGAGGTTAGTGGTTCCGGCTAAATAAGTTTGTATTAGAAATTCATTTTTAGGTTGGTTAATTACCAGTAATTTAAAAGGTTATCATTTTTGATAACCTTTTTTGTAAACTTTAACAAAATATTTTAATACAAAAGTGTAACAAATTAATAGTTGTTTAGTCTTATATATAGTAGTATGCAAAACATAGTACTTTAAATATTAAAATAATGTTAAAAATAACTCAAATGAAAAATTTAATTATCTCAAGCTTTTTGATTGTAAGTCTAACAGTCTCAGCGCAGTTTATAGAAAATAGAAGTATGAATTTCGGAAATATGTTAAGCATGGATTTAAGTGCTATAAGTAATAATGTATCAAAAAACATCTTTAATACGATCTTCGAAATAGAAGTAGAAGAGGAGGATGAGCCTTTTGATTTTGATATAAAAAAATATTTACCATATGGTTTTAATCCATATAAAAATATTGCAAATATTTACAATAAGCTTTATGATTATATCACAGAAGAAGCTGATGAGCCTTTTGAGTTTAATACTAAAGATTATTTGCCAGCAAACTTCGATCCATATATAGATATTTCAATGATGGATGAATATGAATCATTAAATGAAGAAGCAGATGAGTCTTTTGATTTTGACACCAGAGATTATCTACCGGCAAACTTCAATCCATATTTTTGTTATACTGTAATGGAAGAATATGAATTGTTAAATGAAGAAGCAGATGCTCCTTTTGACTTTGATGCTAAAGATTATTTACCAGTATATTTTGATCCTTATACAGAATATATAGCATTTGGAGAAAATGAAATTATTGAGGAAGAAGTAGATGCCCTTTTTGATTTTGAATCTAAAAATTATTTACCAATACATTTCAACCCATATAATTAAAGACTGTCTAATCTAAATTAAAAAGTCGATTGAATTTTTTAAAATTCAATCGATTTTTTTATCTAAAAATTTCGGTATTTCTTTGAAATTTCAAAAACGTGATCCAGTATTT
>JAOZVI010000067.1 GCA_029938265.1 Flavobacteriaceae bacterium
AAATCCACTTGGTGGTAATTCATCAACGGTAATATCATCTGAATTTTTAATTACAAAACCTTCTTTATAAATTACCGCTTTATTATTTACTCCATTAATGATTATCACCAGTTCTTTATCAAAACGAACATGTCGTAAAAACGAATCTTCATATACTGATTCTTGTGCATTTAAATAATCAATATCAAAAAAACCATCATTTCTAAATGGATTTATAGTTAAGTAACCAATTTTAAATGAAGTTATATTCTGAAAAAAATGGGTTCCTTGACTTGGGTCTATTCTAAAATCTTTCAAACCTGATTCAATTATAATTTTAGCTGCAGACACTTGCGACCAATTAATGGGAATTCCAAGCCATGGATCACTTGAGCCCCAACGTCCCGGACCTATCAAAATATAGTTTTTTTCCTTTTTTTCAAATATCTCGTTTAATTTTTCTATTGATAGTGCAATTTCTCGTGTTTTTGCAGCATTAAAAACTTCGGGTTTTACATAAATAATATCAAAAATGTCTTCATATTTTCCATTTCCTAAGGCCGATTTAGAATAAATTATTGTATCCGATGTATTGATATTTTTAGGTATTAATTGTTTGAAATTGTCATTGTATGCAACAATTGGTCTGATTTGAAGAAAACTAAATATTTTAGGATCTCCCGGTGGCACATCCAGTTTAACTGCAAATTCCATTTCAATAGGATTGTCTATTTCCATTTGGCCAATCCTCAACAAATCTTTAAGTATATCTGCCAACGGAAATGAACCATTATTTAAAATACTATCAAAACTCAAGATGCGTGCTCCATCGTGAAAAACACCTGGTCTGATTCTATTATTTTGCAAATCATATGTTGATGCTACATATTTTAATGACCTATGGTTTTTAGCTTGCCGCAGATTAATTTTTTTCTTATTAACCTCTTCATCAATTGATACATGAGAACTCTTTGGATCTAAATCCAATCCATAAAAATACCTTTGAGTCTCTTTCAATGCTGATCCTGTTGAAGATAATTGTAAAATATTTTTAGGGTGATATGGCGAAAATCTAAGCGTACGTCCACCACCAACTATTATCTCTCCTAAACCTAAAGCAATATTGGCAATACCTTCATTTGGTTTTTCTTCACCAATAGGATAAAAATTTGTAGATCTGGCTACACCAGAAATATTAGGATAATATATGTCATCATATTCAGCACCTGTAACCTCTTGAAGAATTACCGCCATTTTGCTTTCTTCAATTGAGTGAGATGTTGCTTTGATATAAGCTTTACTATTTTTATAAAAAGCAGATGCCATAACAGATTTTATGGCGCTCAAAACCATCTTTAATAGATCATCCAAATTTGTTAAAGGCACCATATAAGTAGCATAAATTCCTGCAAAAGGTTGATGCAGAGAGTCTTCCAGTACATTTGATGATCGAACAGCAATAGGCGAATTCATTGTTTCTAAAAAAACCTTTATATCATCTATTACCCATTTTGGTAAAGATTTAGAAATAAATTTATTTAAAACAGATTCATCGTTATGTTTTTCTGCTACAAATGACCAAAGATCATGGTTTTCCATAAACTCATCAAAAACCTCAGTGCTCAAAACTACTGTTCTGGGAATCGCTATGGTTATACCATTATATTTATTAAAAAGTCTATGACGTTTTAAAAACAGATCTATAAATGCCAAGCCTCGCCCTTTTCCTCCCAGAGCACCTTCTCCAATACGTGAAAAAATCAGATATTCATCATATTGATTTTTGTCGAATTTTGCAATTATTCCTCTTGATCTGTATAGACGAAAGGCTCTGACTGATTGAATAAGAAACTCTCGAACTTGATCTTCTTCATTAAAATCTTCAACCTCAACTTTAATAAATAAATTTGCCAATGGAAATAAAGCACGTGATTCTAACCATTTTGAAAATTCATTTCGTTTTGCGTGATAAATTATAGAATTTAAAGGAACTTTGGATAAAGATTTTTGAAAACTCCTAAGATTTTTAGATCTTTCTATGACTTTCATTTTTGTGGGACACCAAAATTCAAAGTCACCAAAAGAAAAATATCTGGTGATATATTTTTTAATGTCTAAGCCTAATGTTTCTGAATCCTTATGTAAAAACTTGGCTTTTAATTCTAATGCTTGTGCTTCATTTTTAGAATCTGACGATTCAATTAAAACCGGAAAATACCGATTGTATTTTCTTACATATTTTAACAGATCAAAACCCGCTTGTTTATTCTTCTTACCGTTTTTATAATAGGTAACATCAGAAATAACACCCAACAGATTCTCCTTGTATTTTTGAAATAAAGCAATCCCTCCCTCATATGTTGTCGCTATCAAAACTTTGGGGCGACCACGCTTTGACATGATCTTACGGTGTTCGTTTAAACCATCCTGAATAAAAGTTTGAGTTTGCTTAAAAATAATTTTATAAATTAGGGGTACATACCTTGAATAAAATCGTACTGAATCTTCAACTAATAATATTGCTTTTACACCTCTCTCATTTATATCATTACTAGCATTCATACGGTCTTCAACCAGTTTTATGACCGCTATAAAAATACTTACATTCCCATTCCAATGAAAAACAAAATCAATATTATTTGAAACATTTTTCTTTAAAAGTTTTTGCAGATCTTCAGGGTAATGACTTAGTGCAACTATAGGAATTAAAGGAAAACTTTTTTTAATCTCATCAGAAATTTCAATATAACGTTTACCGGAGTCAAGCCAAATAATTACGAGATCTACATTATCAGTTTCCATTATTGATTTAGCGCTTGTAGCAGAACCTGAGTGCATAATATTTGGAGGATTTCTTAAATTTAATGCTGTATATTCCTCAAATATTTGTTCGTCAATCCTCCCGTCTTCTTCCAATAAATAAAAATCATAATAAGAACATACAATTAAGACATTGTAAATTCTATTCTGCATCATTTGTTTAAATGGAACTTCTCTAAATTCGTAAGTTTTTAGATCCGGTAGCTTATTTTGTAGCATAAAAATAAAAAATTTATACTGCAAGATAAGAGAAAAACAATTCATAAAAAAAAGCCTGTCTAACAGACAGGCTTTTGAAATAATGTTAATAATTTTTTAAACTACACCCTGATCTAACATTGCATCGGCTACTTTGATAAAGCCTGCAATATTGGCTCCTTTTACATAATCTACAAAACCATCTTCACGAGTACCAAATTTTAAGCATGCTATATGAATAGAACTCATAATATGAAGTAATTTCTCGTCAACTTCTTCGCGTTTCCAATTTAATTTCATAGCATTTTGTGACATCTCTAATCCGGAAACTGCAACTCCTCCTGCATTAGCAGCCTTTCCGGGTCCAAAGGGCACTTTATTTTTAAGAAATACGTCTATCGCCTCAGGTGTACATCCCATATTGGATACTTCAGCAACATATTTAACACCATTTGCCACCAGCTGTTCGGCATCTTCCCCATTTAATTCATTTTGGATAGCAGAAGGCATGGCAATATCACAAGGAATTTCCCAAGGTTTTTTACCTGATACAAATTTTGCTTCAGGAAACTCTTCTACATATGGTGAAACAATATCATTATTTGAAGCCCTAAGCTCTAACAAATAATCAATTTTATCAGCATCTAAACCAGCCTTATCATAAACATAGCCATCAGGGCCTGAAATAGTAACTACTTTTCCTCCAAGTTCAATAACTTTAAGGGCTACACCCCAAGCTACGTTACCAAAACCAGATACTGTTACTACTTTTCCTTTAAAAGTATCATTGTTATTTTTTAACATTTCATGTGTAAAATAGGTGGCTCCAAAACCTGTTGCTTCCGGTCTGATCAAGCTTCCTCCCCAGTTTATACCTTTACCGGTTAAAATACCTGTATTTTCGATTTGTAATTTTTTGTACATACCATACAAAAAACCTATTTCTCTACCGCCTGTACCAATATCTCCTGCAGGAACATCAGTATTAGGACCAATTATACGCCAAAGTTCAAGCATAAAAGCCTGACAGAATTTCATTATTTCATTATCTGATTTTCCTTTAGGATTAAAATCGGAACCTCCTTTAGCTCCTCCCATTGGTAAAGTAGTTAAAGCATTTTTAAATGTTTGTTCAAACCCTAAAAATTTAAGGATACTTAAATTTACACTAGGGTGTAGGCGAAGACCTCCTTTATATGGTCCAATTGCATTATTAAATTGAACTCGATAACCCAAATTAACTTTTACATCACCAGCATCATCTACCCATGAAACTCTAAAAGTTAAAATACGGTCTGGTTCAACTAAACGCTCTATTATTTGAGCCGCTTTGTATTGCGGGTTTTCATTGTATATAGTTTCAATAGATTCTAATACTTCGTGTACCGCTTGTAAGTATTCTTTTTCTCCTGGATGTCTGGCTTCAAGATTATTTAATATATCGTTTGGTTTCATAATTGTAAGTATAAAAAATGTTAGATTTATAAAACAGTTTTAAAAATTAATTCCTGTGTAAAATTAATGCTATTTCATATTATTTTAACAATAAAAATAAGATATTTTATTTAAATAATAAAATAAAGAACTTTTATTTTGAATAGTTAAAAATTCATGAAAAATGATAAGTTTTTAATTCATTATGAAAAAAAATAGATTCATCACATAAACCCGTCAGGCGGCAATTCATCGATAGATTCTTCTAGGGATCCTTTATTAATATTTATAGTATAACCTTCTTTAAAGATTGCAGCCTTGTTATATTTACCTTCAATAACAATAGTTAAAGGTTCTTTAAAGCAAATATGTCTTAAAAATTTGTCTTCATATTCAGCTTCCTGGGCATTTAAATAATCCAGATCAAAATAACCATCATCCATAAAAGGGTTTATCGTTAAATAGCCAACTTTAAATGAAGTTAGGTTTTGGAAAAAATGTGTACCCTGACTGGGGTCAATTCTAAAATCATGAAGTCCGGCTTCAATGATTATTTTTGCAGCGGATATTTGAGACCAAATAACCGGAATTCCCAACCAAGGATCACTCGACCCCCATCTACCCGGACCAACTAAAATATAATGCTTTTTCTTTTCAATGAATTCTTTATTAATTCTTTCAACAGCTGTTGCAATTTCCCTTGTATTTGTTGAATTAAAAGTATCAGGTTTGATATAAACAAAATCACAAATACCTTCATAATTTCCATTTCCCAAAGCAGATTCTGAATAAATAATTGTTTCAGAGACTTTAAAATCCTTAGGCAATACACTGGTTGCTACTGTACTTTCAACAATGGGTCGTATTTGTAAAAAGCTAAATTCTTTAGGCTGACCTTTAGGAACATCCAGGTTTATGGCAAATTCCATCTCAATAGGATTACGCATTTCACGCTGACCAACCCGCAATAGCTTTTGTAAAATATCAGCTAACGGAAAACTATCATATTTTAAAATATTATCAAAAGTTATCACTCTAAGACCATCCTGTAAAACTCCGGGTCTTATAATGTTATTTTGCAAATCATAAGTAGATGCAACAAATTTTAATGATCCGTGATCTTTGGCTTGCCTTATGCTTATTTTCTTTTTATTTACTGTTTCACTTGTAGATACTTTATAACTTTCAGGATTCATATCTAACCCATAAAAATATTTTTGAGTTTCTTGTAGGGTAGCACTGGGAGAAGATAGTTGTAATACTTTTTTAGGATGGTATGGCGAAAAACGCAGGGTTCTACCTCCACCAACAATGATTTCTCCTAACCCTAAAGCAATATTTGCTATTCCTTCAAAAGATTTTTCATTACCAATAGGATAAAAATTAATTGAACGTGCAACACCAGATATATTTGGATAATATACATCCTTATATTGTTTGCCTGTTACTTCTTGTAAAATAACTGCCATTTTATCTTCTTCAACGGTGTGAGAAGATGCTTTTAGGTAAGACTTACTACTTTTAAAAAATGCAGATGCCATAACTGATTTAACAGCACTTGACACCATCTCCAGCATTTTTTTCTTGTCTGCATTAGGAATCATATATGTAGCAAATACCCCTGCAAAAGGTTGATAATGTGAATCTTCTAATACACTTGAAGAGCGAACGGCAATTGGTGTATCTGTATGGTTTATAATAACCTGAATATCATCCAAGACCCATTGAGGAAGGGGTTTTGAAATAAATCTATTTAATATTTCCTCATCATCATTTGATTTAGCAGCAAATTGTATCAATTCATGTTCATCCATAAATTCATCAAAAACTTCAGTACTTAAGACAACAGTTCGTGGGATAGAAATATTTACATCTTCGTATCTATTAAATAATTTTTGACGTTTTAGAAATGAATCAATAAATGCCAAACCTCTTCCTTTTCCTCCTAAAGCACCATCACCTATTCTGGCAAAACCTAAATACTCATCATATTTATTTTTATCAAACTTTGCAATAACACCTCTTGAACGATGAATGCGGTAAGCTTTAATGGATTTTATTAAGAATTCTCTTATTTGCTCTGCGTTATCAAAATCTGTATGCTCAACTGTGCTGAACAAATCAGCTAAAGGAAATAACGCTCTGGATTGCAGCCATTTAGAATATTCATCACGTTTGGCATGATACTCAATTGCGTCTAATGAAACCCAACCCAAAACTTTTTGAAGATTATTTAGGTCTTTTACTTTTGCTAATACTTTCATTTGTACAGGATCCCAAAATTCAAAATCTCCAAAAGAAAAATATTTTGTTATATACTTTTTAATATCATCTCCCAAGGTTTCAGAATACTTGTACAAAAATTTGCCTTTTAGTTCTAAGGAGCGTTTTTCATTATTTTTATCAGATGATTGTACCAAAAAAGGTAAATACCGATCAAATTTTCTAACATATTCTAAAAAATGAAAACCGGCTTCCTTATCCCGCTTCCCTTCTCTGTAATAACTAACATCTGATATTACACCTAAAATATTATTTCTATATTTTTCAAATAATTCTATTCCTTCTTCATAAGTTGTTGCTAATAAAATCTTTGGTCTTCCCCGCATCAACATCATTTTACGGTGTTCGTTAAGACCTTCAGACATTAAAGAACTAGTTTGTTTTAATATAACCTTGTAGATCAATGGTAAATACCTCGAATAAAATTTTAAAGAATCTTCAACCAATAAAATGGCCTTAACGCCAATTTCATTGATATCATATTCGGCATTCATTCTGTCTTCAACAAGCTTAATTATGGCAAAAAAGATATCTGAATTTCCATTCCAGTGAAATACAAAATCTATTGAACTTGAATTTTCATCTTCCATTTTTTTTCTCAATTGGGAAGAATAATGGCTTAAAGCAACAATGGGCATATCCGGAAAATCTTCTTTAATCTTTTTTGAAGTTTCAAAAGCCTTGTAACTACCAATATCTAACCATGAAATAACCAGATCAATTTTATCTGAATACATTATCTTTAAGGCTCTTCTAACAGAATTTGCATGTATAAAATTCGGCGGATATCTAAGACTTAAATTTGTGTATTCATAAAAAATCATTTCATCTATTCTCCCATCTTCTTCTAGCATATAAAAATCATAATTAGAGCAAACAATAAGAACTTTATAAATTCTTTTTTGCATCAATTCATTAAATGCAACGTCTTCAAATGTATGGGTTCTTAAATCGGGGAGGTTGTTTTGTATCATTCTTAGCCTATGTTATTATAATAATGCAAGTTAGTATATTAATGAATATTTAAAAAATTAAAAAAGGTTGTTTTATCAAAACAACCTTTATAAGTATTAAAAAATATAATTCTAAAATTTACATCAAAAATTATTAAAATATTTACATCTCAAATATAGAAGTAAATAAATTAGAATTCACTTTTTAAACAATACCCTGATCTAACATTGCATCGGCTAATTTAACAAAACCACCAATATTAGCACCTTTTACATAGTCAACAGAGCCATCTTCACAAGTACCGTATTTTACACAAATAGCATGAATATCGTACATGATAAGTTGTAATTTTTCATCAACTTCATCTCTTGTCCAACTAAAGCGCATTGAGTTTTGAGTCATTTCTAAACCTGAAGTGGCAACTCCGCCTGCGTTTGAAGCTTTTCCCGGTGCATACAAAACATCTGATTTGTGGAATACCTCAATTCCTTCGGGAAGAGTAGGCATATTGGCACCTTCGGCAACACAGATCACACCGTTTTTAACCAAAACTTTAGCTTCATCTTCATTTAGTTCGTTTTCTGTAGCGCAAGGTAAGGCAATATCACATTTTACACCCCAAGGTTTTTCTCCTTTAAAATATTTTGCATTAGGATATTCATTTACATATTCTGATATACGTCCACGTTGTACATTTTTCAATTCCATTACATAAGCTAATTTATCAGCATCTATACCATCTGCATCGTAAATATAGCCGCTAGAATCAGAAAGTGTCAGTATTTTTGCTCCTAATACTATTGCTTTTTCAGCCGCATATTGCGAAACATTACCTGAACCGGAAATAACAACTGTTTTTCCTTTAAAAGAATCATTTTTTAACTTAAGCATTGATTCTGCAAAATAAACTGTACCATAACCTGTGGCTTCAGGGCGCATTAAAGATCCTCCAAAAGCCATTCCTTTACCGGTCAAAACACCAACAAACTCATTTTTTAATCTTTTATACTGACCGAATAAGAAACCAATCTCACGACCTCCAACACCAATATCACCTGCGGGCACATCGGTATTATTGCCAATATGACGGAATAATTCACTCATAAATGATTGTGAAAATCGCATTACTTCAATGTCTGATTTTCCTTTAGGATCAAAATCTGAACCACCTTTACCACCACCCATAGGTAATGTAGTTAAAGAATTTTTAAAAACTTGTTCAAAACCTAAAAATTTAAGAATAGATAAGTTAACAGAAGGATGAAAACGCAAACCTCCTTTATAAAGCCCGATTGCAGAATTAAATTCTACCCTAAAACCTCTGTTAACATGTGTAGTCCCTTTGTCATCAACCCAAGGCACACGAAACATGATTACTCGTTCCGGCTCGATCATTCTTTCGAGTAACATTTTACCTTTATAGGTAGGGTTTTCCTCAATAAAAGGAATAATAACTTCGGCTACTTCATGTACTGCCTGAAGAAATTCAGGTTCATTTGGATTGCGCTTTGCAGCGTATTCCATAAAAGCATCAATTTTTGACTTCATAATTATTCATAGATTTAATTATTAATTTAAGAATTTATGATGCTAAAATAGATAATTTAATAATAGTAAAAGCTGATATTTATCTTAATTTTAAGTTTTTTTAATGAATTTTTTAAAAGGATCTTTCCAAATCAAAATTGGATGTAAATTAGACAGGGATTTCAACAAAAAAATGTAAATTTGCGCTCTAATTTAAATGCCAAAATGAAGGATACTATTAAAGATTTACTTGAAGAGATTAACAGTTTTAATACTGATTCATCGGAAGAGGTTGAAGCTTTTAGAATTAAATTTTTAGGAAGTAAAGGACTTTTAAAAAATCTTTTTGCAGATTTTAAAAATGTTGCGGCATCAGAAAAGAAGATAATTGGTCAGGCCTTGAACAATTTACGAAATACTGCAACTGATAAAGTAAATGTATTAAAAAATACACTTGAAAGTTCAAATCTGGATAAAAGTAACTACGGTGATCTTACGCGGCCTGCTGAACCATTAAATTTAGGAGCTCGCCACCCAATTTCTATTGTAAAAAACAAAATAATCGATGTTTTTTCTCGTATTGGATTTACCGTTTCTGAAGGACCTGAAATTGAAGATGATTGGCACAATTTTACAGCTTTAAATTTACCAGAATATCATCCTGCAAGAGATATGCAAGACACTTTTTTTATTGAAAAAGATCCTGATATATTATTGCGTACACATACCTCTTCTGTTCAGGTGCGTTATATGGAAAATCACAAACCACCCATTAGAACAGTTTCTCCGGGGAGGGTTTTTAGAAATGAAGATATTTCTGCAAGAGCACATTGTATCTTCCATCAAGTGGAAGGCTTATATATTGATACCGATGTTTCATTTGCTGATCTAAAACAAACCCTTTTATATTTTACCAAAGAAATGTTTGGCAAATCAAAGATACGTTTGCGTCCTTCTTATTTTCCTTTTACTGAACCAAGTGCCGAAGTTGATATTTATTGGGGGTTAGAGACCGAAACTGATTATAAAATCACAAAAGGAACCGGCTGGTTAGAAATAATGGGCTGTGGAATGGTAGATCCTAATGTGCTGACAAATGCAAATATTGATCCATTGGTATATAGCGGATTTGCTTTTGGAATGGGTATAGAAAGAATTGCAATGTTATTGTATCAAATACCGGATATAAGGATGTTCTATGAAAATGATGTCCGCTTTTTAGAACAATTTAAGTCGGTTATTTAATTTTTTACAAATGAAAAAACTCAAAGATTTTTTATTTGAACAAGGCTATATACGAATAAAATTAAAAAAAACTGTCACCAATCATTTTGAAATAAAAGCTAAAATCAATAGTGTTAAAGGAACATTTATATTAGATACCGGAGCTTCAAATTCATGTGTAGGATTTGACGAAATTGAGATCTTTAACTTAAAATCAGAAGATTCTGAGCACAAGGCCAGCGGTGCAGGTACTACTGAAATTGAAACACAAATATCAAAAAAGAATAAATTAAAGATTGGTAAGTTTCAGTTAAAGAAAACGCCATTGATCTTAATCAATCTGTCTCATATCAATATTGCTTTGGTAAAACAAAATGCCAAACCTGTTCAGGGAATTATTGGTGCAGATATTTTACACAAAGGAAAAGCGATCATAGATTACGATAAAAAATATTTATATTTATTATCTCAAAAAAAATCAAAGTAAAAATATCTATCATGAGTTCACCCGACAATCGTTATAATTTAAGGGGTGTTTCGGCACAAAAAGAGGATGTACACAATGCCATCAAAAATATTGATAAAGGTCTTTTTTCCAAAGCGTTTTGTAAGATCATACCTGATCATTTAACAAATGACGAAGATTATTGCATCATTATGCATGCTGATGGCGCAGGAACAAAATCATCATTGGCCTATATGTATTGGAAAGAAACCGGTGATCTTTCAGTTTGGAAGGGTATCGCACAAGATGCTTTGATCATGAATATTGATGATCTAATCTGTGTGGGAGCTGTTGATAATATTTTACTTTCGTCAACCATTGGAAGGAATAAAAATTTAATTCCCGGTGAAGTTCTATCTGCTATTATCAATGGTAGTGAAGAATTATTAGCAGATCTGAAAAAATTTGGTGTAACAATTCATTCTACCGGAGGTGAAACTGCTGATGTTGGTGATCTGGTAAGAACTATTATTGTTGATTCAACCGTTACAGCTAGAATGAAACGGAGTGATATAATTGATAATGCAAATATCAAAGCAGGTGATGTAATTGTTGGTTTGGCTTCTTTTGGACAAGCATCTTACGAAAAAGAATATAACGGTGGTATGGGAAGTAATGGTTTGACCAGCGCACGTCATGATGTTTTTGATAAATATTTAGCTAATAAATATCCTGAAAGTTTTGATCATTCTGTACCTGATGATTTGGTTTATTCCGGTTCAAAAAAACTAACTGATGCTATTGCAGATGTTTCCCTTGATGCTGGAAAATTGGTTTTATCACCAACACGAACCTATGCACCTATCATTAAAAAGGTATTAGAAAATCACAGAAAAGATATTCACGGAATGGTTCATTGTAGTGGTGGCGCTCAAACTAAAATTTTACATTTTATTGAAGATCTACATATTATTAAAGATAATTTATTTGATGTTCCGCCTTTATTTAAAATGATACAAGAACAATCAAATACTGATTGGCGGGAAATGTATCAGGTTTTTAATTGTGGTCACAGAATGGAGCTATATGTACCGGAAAAAATTGCTGAAGATATTATCTCTATTTCAAAATCTTTTCAAGTAGAAGCTCAAATTATTGGAAGAGTTAAAGCTTCTAACAAGAAAAAGCTGACGATTAGAAGTGAGTTTGGGGAGTTTGTTTATTAGTGAAACTCAATTTTGAGGAGTTTTAAAACGAACTCAAAAATGTTAGCTGAACCCGCCAGCCGGTGTGGCAGGATAATCCCGCTGCCTGTGCTGAACCTGCCTGCCGGCAGGCACAATGTCAATAAGTT
>JAOZVI010000192.1 GCA_029938265.1 Flavobacteriaceae bacterium
GTACGCATTATTCTTAAAATTTCAACTGTTATAAATGAATAATGTCATTCCCATGTAAATGGGAATCTTTTGATAATACAAAAATCGTGTTAAGAGTAATTTTATAAACACAATTTAGAAGAAAATTATGAGATTCCCGTTTTCACGGGAATGACACTCTCTGTTTCATCATCCCTTTGGGAAACTTCCCTACCAACAAAGGCAGGGATTTTCTTAAAGTAGATTGGTAAATCGTTTCTTATTTCATATAGGGTTCTAAAACATCTACTAAATTTGGCTTCCCAATTACTTGCAGATCATAAGTAACACGAACAGATGGCTGTTTGATATTAATTATACGCCTTAAATCTATAGGTGTACCTATAATCACTACATCACATTCAGTTTTTGCAATTGTTTCTTCCAGGTCTTTTACTTGCTGATCTCCATAACCCATTGCAGGTAAAAGTTTACCTATTTCAGGATATTTTTTAAAAGTATCCGTAATCGTACCAACAGTATAAGGTCGTGGATCAACAATATCAGCAGCACCAAATTTTTCAGCTGCTACCATTCCTGCTCCATATTTCATTTCTCCATGTGTAAGCGTTGGGCCATCTTCTACGACCAATGCTATTTTTCCTAAAATTAGGCTGGCATCCTCAACAGATACCGGTGAAGCTGCATCAATTACAATAGCATTTGGATTTACTTCTCTTATACTATTGCGTACCCAATCAATATCTTCGGCATCAGCTGTAACTATTTTATTGATTACCACTACATCAGCCATTAACAAATTAGTTTCTCCCGGATAATACAATCTCTCATGCCCTGCTCTATGCGGATCAACAACAACTATATTTAGATCTGGTTTATAAAATGGCATATCATTATTTCCACCATCCCATAAGATAATATCTGCTTCTTTTTCAGCTTCACGTACAATAGCTTCGTAATCTACACCTGAGTAGATAATTGTACCTGTTTCAATGTGTGGTTCATATTCTTCCATCTCCTCAATAGTACACTTGTGCTTTTTGAGGTCATCAATATGCGCATAACGCTGCACTTTTTGTTTGGCAAGATCTCCATAAGGCATCGGATGACGAATAGCTGCCACTTTAAGCCCGGCATCTTTCAATATTTCAGCTACACGACGTGTGGTTTGACTCTTACCACAACCTGTACGAACAGCACCAATAGCAATTACAGGTTTTGTTGATTTGATCATGGTTGGTTCACCTCCCAAAATCTTAAAATGGGCACCCCACGCTATTACTTTAGAAGCTTTATGCATTACGTCTTCGTGATAGATATCTGAATAAGAAAAAACTACCTCTTCGATATCATTTTCTTTGATCAATCTTTCTAATTCTGATTCATCATAAATTGGAATTCCCTCCGGATAAAGTTCCCCGGCTAATACTGCAGGATATTTACGCCCTTCGATATCTGGAATTTGAGTGGCTGTAAATGCTACAACATCATATTTTACATTGTCTCTATATACTAAGTTAAAATTATGAAAATCGCGACCTGCGGCTCCCATTATTATTGTTTTTACTTTTGACATTTTTATTATTTATTAGTGAAATTTTTTTATGTTTTTAAAAAAAGTAGATGAAAATTTAGACCTCAAACAAACCTAAAACCATTAATGATTCAGAGGTGAATTCAAAGTAGAAGATCTTAATCCTGTCATCAGGTAAGATTATCCCGATAATTATCGAGACAACAAACTATTTTGAATACATTGCTACGCAACTTTTCAAAATAGAGTTTCACTAATAAAAACCAAATCTGTTTTGGTAATATAATGTTTTAGAAACGTATCGATTCATACTGTTACTTATTTAACTGAGTACCTTATCTAGTCTTATCATTATAAAAACTCAAAAAGTCTTTTTTCATTCATTGCAAGTATCAAAACAAAATTACTTTGAACTCAAAGTCTTTCTTCCTTTCTTCCTTTTCTTCCCTCCGGGAAGATGTCCGAAGGACAAATGGGATTATCTTTCATCAAAATTTTTAAAATCTCTTAATGAATAACCGGTATATAACTGTCTGGGGCGACCAATTGGTTCGTGATTTAATCGCATTTCTCTCCATTGTGCGATCCAGCCGGGTAACCTTCCTATTGCAAACATTACCGTAAACATTTCAACAGGGAAACCTAAAGCTCTATAAATTATTCCTGAATAAAAATCAACATTTGGATATAATTTTCTTTCTGCAAAATATTTATCCTTTAAGGCAACCTCTTCTAAATGTTTCGCTATGGCAAGAACAGGATCTGTTGTTCCTAAGTCTTCAAAAAGATCATCTGCAGCCTGTTTAATAATTCTTGCCCGAGGATCAAAATTCTTATAAACTCTATGTCCAAACCCCATCAAACGGAAAGGATCATTTTTATCTTTAGCCCTTGCTATAAATTTTTCTACATTTCCGCCATCATTTCTAATATCTTTCAACATTTCTAAAACAGCCTGATTTGCACCTCCGTGTAAACTTCCCCACAAAGCAGATACACCAGCTGATACAGATGCAAATAAACTAGCTTCTGAAGATCCAGCGATTCTAACAGTTGAAGTTGAACAATTTTGTTCATGATCTTCATGTAAGATCAATAATTCATCCAAAGCTTTAACTGCAATAGGATTCATCTTATATTTTTCTGTCGGAATTTTAAACATCATATGCATGATATTTTCAATATAATTGAAAGAATTATCAGCGTAATTAAGAGGTAATCCTTGTGTTTTACTATGTGCCCAAGCAGCTAGAACAGGGAACTTTCCCATCAATTTTACAATAGCATTATACATTTCTTCTTCTGAAGTTACATCAACAGTTTCAGGATCAAATGCCGTTAAGGCACTTGTAAGAGAAGATAAAATACCCATCGGATGTGCAACTTTAGGAAATCCGTCAATGATATCCTTCATTTCTTCATTTACCATAGATTCTTTCTTGATATCATTTTCAAAAGTCTTCATTTGAACCTTAGTTGGTAATTCTCCAAAAATAATTAAATAGGCGACTTCTAAAAAATTGGCTTTTTTGGTTAGATCTTCTATAGCATAACCTCTATGGCGTAAAATACCTTTTTCACCATCTAAGAAAGTAATTTTACTTTCACATGACCCAGTGTTTTTAAATCCCGAATCGAGTGTAATTATTCCGTTAGTAGCGCTTCGTAAAGATTTGATATCAATGGCTATTTCATTTTCGGAGCCTCTCAGTACGGGGAATTCATATTTCTCCCCATCAATTTCTAATATTGCTTTTTCTGACATTTTATGATTTTTTTTGTTAGTGTCACGAAAATAAGAAAATTTGATGTGGTTTAAAAATTTAATACGGTCTAAAAAACAAAAATATTATTCTAAAATCTACATTTCTTGATCTATATTTATTGATTCATGTTTACTTTTAGAATTTTTACTTATTAATTAACAAAACTAAATTCATGAAAAAAATTGATTTAGAAGAACGATTAGTTGAATTTTCTATTTTAATAATTGAACTAGCCAATCAAATACAAAACT
>JAOZVI010000193.1 GCA_029938265.1 Flavobacteriaceae bacterium
TTGAGTATAAAATGAAGGTGTTACAAAATATCGGAATTCATTAAAATAAAACTGATAGCCGGCACTTTCACTCCAGTTATACATCATAAAATTTCCCAGCATATTTTGCCCTTGATAGCGCTCTTGTACAAAAGCTGAATAACTTTGAGCAACAGGTAAAATTAAATTAGGACTAACTGACGTTGGATTATTCGGATCGTCATTGACATCCAGAAAACCCTCTGAACAAGATGCAAATGATAAAATTATTATCAGCATTTTAATTGTAATTTCTATTTTCTTCATAATTATATATCTTATTTATTAAAATTCAATATTTATATTTATCCCTAATGATCTTGTAGGAGGTGGCTGATAAAAACCACCGATACCAATTGCATTACTGCTCACTTGCTGATTTTGAAATTCAGGGTCAGAGAACCTGTTTTCACCTGGTAAAAAAGTAAAGTAATTTCTTGCTATAAACCCTATTCTAAGTGTTTTAACAGGAGAATTGTGTAGAAATTTATTCGGTAATTCATAATTTAAAGCTAATTCTCTTATTTTAAAAGCAGTTGCATCTTTCACATAATTTTCTTTGATCTGCCAATAAATATCCATCCAGTACAGCATATTTCCATCTGTTACGGTTATATCTGTGTTTTCAATATAAACTCCCGGGCTCGTTTCAACAACCGAATTGGGAAGCACAAAATCTTGTCTGTCATGAGAAACAGAGGCAACAGATCTGCCCGTAAATTCCATCATATCTGAACCAAACTCATAATAAACATGACCTGTTCTGTAATCTAATGTTGCTGATAAGTTCAATGCTTTCCATCTAAATGAGGAAGTTAAACCAACGATATAATCGGGTGTTGTTTTACCCAAGTTTTTTAGAGGACCTATTATGGGATTGCCATCAACAGGATCTATTACAATGTGCCCTTGTGGGTCTCTTACATAAGAAGTTGCTTTAATTTGTGGAAATGCCTCACCAACTATAGCATAAAACCCTAATTCACCGGGAGTGAGATACCCAATACTTAATTCACCAATATCACTCACTTTGACCTCACTTACACCTTGAGTAATTTCTTTAACTATAGATTCATTCGATGAGTAATTAACATTTGCATCCCAGCCCCAATCTTCTGATCTTAAAATTGATCCGCCTAATGTCAATTCAATTCCTTTACTTTTAATTTCACCAATATTGGTTAAAATTGAACTGGAAGCTGAAGTAAGAGATGGTGTAGTTAACGTGATCAGGTCGGTTGATTTAGTTATAAAATATGCAGCATCAAAAGTTAACCTGTTTTTAAAGAAAGCCAGATTAATACCAAATTCACTTGTATTTATTTTTTCTTTGGTAATATCCGGATCTACAGCTATTTCACTTTTATCAAAACCATTTAAACTACCGTATGGAAATGACTCGGCTTGTGAAAATGTTTCATTTATTTGATATGCTCCTAAATCGTTATATATTGTCGAATTACTTACCGTAAACTTCATATAGGTATCCTTATCTCTTATTGAAGGCATTGCTTCACTTAAAACAAATGACAAACCAATAGTCGGATAGAAATAACTATTATTATCTTTCGGTAGAGTTGAGGTAAAGTCATATCTGCCTGCTAAATTCAAAAACAAGAAATCGGCATATCCAATTGTGGCATCGGCGAAGAAACCGTAAGTTCTTTTCTTTGATTCATCAAGGTTTACTACGGACGTACCTGTACCGTTAGAAATATCAAAGAATCCGGGAATAACGAGATCATTTGCTCTTATACTGTTTTTTCTCAACTCGGTTGTTTTATTAGTTGCACCTAAAATTGCAGTAATATTAAATAATTTATTTATATCAAAATTTGCATTTAATATTGCATCTGTTGTATAAGAAAGAAATTGGAATTCACTTTCAATAACAAAAGAAGAAACATATCCTTTATAAGGCTGCAAAGTACTGTCATAAGATTGGGCATGTCTAAAATCTTTCCCATGACCATTTGAAGTATTGATACCCAATCTGGTAGTAAAGTTTAACCACTCTTTGATGTCCCATGAAGCTTGAATATTTGCTGTTAACCTGCTTGTAGTATCATCATCTCTGCTTGTTCCAATGGCCCAATAAGGATTTTCTATATAGCCATTATAATAATTATCAGCATATCCAAAACTTTTTGGATTATCCCAATCACTGTATTCTGTTAAAGGAATATTAGTTGCAACGAATAAGATCAACTCATAAATTGATAAGTCATAAGTTCCTAATCTACTTCCAACAACACTCGTATGATCTCTTAAATAACCTGAATTTAAACTTAAGGTTAATTTACCCAATGTTTGCGAAGCATTAACACGAAAAGTGTTTCTATTATAGGTGTCAGATGGGATAACTCCAGTTGTATGTTGATCTCCAACAGACAAATAAAATGAACTGTTTTTACCACCACCGCTAAAATATAAGGTATTTTGAAGGGTGGTTCCGGTATTATAAAAATCCAATAAATTGTCTTTAACCGGAGCATACGGAACGGCTTGAAAACTACCATCGGCAAAAGTTGGCCCAATTTGTCGAACTTCACCGTCAAATCGCGGCCCCCAGTTTGTGTTTTCAATAGGATCATATTCACCATACCATCCCGTACCATATTCCATCTGAAAATCCGGCATATAAGAAACAGTTTCAAAAGTACTTGTTGAGCTTAAGCCTACAGTAAATTTTTCGTTTTCTTTTCCTTTTTTGGTGGTAACAATTAATACTCCATTACTGCCTAAGGAGCCATAAAGAACACCTGCTGTAGCTCCTTTTAAAACGTTAATATTTTCAATATCAAGAGGATTCAGATCATCAAAAGCACCTTGCGTAGAAATTGAACCGTCAATAACTATTAAGGCACTGTTGGATTGAGTAATAGATCTTAAGCCTCTTAAAATAATTTGAGTACTGGGATTAACACCATTATCCTGAACATTAATTTGTAAACCAGCAACTTTACCAGTTAAACCCTGTGCAGCCCTAACAGGTATGACAGATACTAAATCTTTTGATTTAACATTATCTGCCTGATAAGTAAGGGTTTTCTTCTGCCTTTGAATGCCTAAAGCGGTTACTACTAGAACTTCCTCTAAGATCTTTGATTCATCAACCATAATAACGTTTATGATATTATTTGAACCTACAGTTCTAATAATTACAGCCTTACCTACATAACTAAAACGAAGGTTTTCACCGGGACTTGCTTCAATGGTATAAATACCATTAAGATCAGTTACAGTACCCTTAGCTGTATCTTCAATAATTACACTTGCTCCGGGGAGTGTACCAGATGCATCGGAAACAACTCCGGTAATAATAATTTTTTGAGCAAATGTAAATTGTATAAGAAACAAAAATAAAAGCGATATAATTCCACATAACTTTGTTTTCATGATATGAAATATTTAATATGAGAAATCTTGATAAAAAGTTAATCCTCTAACTTTTTAATATATCTTATCCTTATAATTTATAAGGCTTTATTTCAAGGTAAAACATCTTCTG
>JAOZVI010000194.1 GCA_029938265.1 Flavobacteriaceae bacterium
AGGTATATTTTTTAGAGAAGCATAAAGGATTTTAAAAAGCCTTGGCAACCATAGAAGAGTGTTTTTACCCGGCTGAGTAAAGGCCTTTACAGTAACATAGCCGACTTTCCAAGATTCTGAGTTTTTTATATCGGTGAGCTTTTTAATTATCTGCTTTTTGCTGGTAGTTTCTTGACGAAGAGATTGCTGCACGGTCTGTATTTGCTCTTTTTGTTTTCTTATTTCTTCGATTTGTTTTTTCGTTTGCTGCCTTAATGTTTCGTTTGTTTGGTTAAGTTCCTGGTTTTTTTGATTAACGGATTGAATTTCTTCTGCTTTTATTGCTATTGATTCATTGTAGTTTGCACGTAATGATTTTTGAGCGTCAATTGCTGCTTTTTCTGTAATATGGAGAATGTTTTGTATCGAGATAGTGTCAGCTATTGTTTTTAAAGAATCTTGTTTCTGACCGCCTATCCTTATGTAGCCGTCAACGATAGAAATATGCTCAACAACGCAGTATTGTTTTACCATATCCACAACATCAGTCAGGGTGAATGTTTGATGATGATCAGGATCAGGGAAATACCCAAAGGGAGTAGTCAGTAAAAGATGACCATTTGGTTTCAATCGTTGGACAGCTTTTTGCACAGCCTTGTGAGGATGAAAAAGATGTTCAATGACTTCTGCTATAATTACTGTATCAAATTCTTCTTCAAAATCACTTCCAGCAAGAATGTTTTCTTGCTGGAACAGCACATTGTTCCTTACTGTTTCATCTTCTTTCCTAAGCAATTCATGAGCATAAGATAGGGCCTCTGGATTAACATCGATTCCTAAAATTTGATTTCCTTCCCTGCCAAGAAGAATTGGTAGGATTCCTTCACTGCAGCCAATATCTAAAATCTTTGGGCCCTCGGCATTTACAGCTAACCAGTCGATCCTGTTTTTTGCTCGTTCCTGAGTTGTTCCAGTACCCCATAGTCCCAAGTAGGCCTGGCTTATTTTATCTCGTGCTAAAGTAGAAGGTTCCATAGATATTTTATAATGGGTTATTGATATGAGATAAATTATTAAATCACATAATTTGTGGATAGATAATAGGCCCTAACCAGCTAGCTTATGTATTATGAAAAAGTCATGTATTGTCGTAGTAACTCAGATGACGTTCTACTTTCTGTTCTAAATTATGTCACATTTGGATCAGCCCCGGCTAACTAACCATCACTGTAGAAAAAGGGCTTGTATATGTAACACTCATGGCACCATTATATTTGCACGGGTGTAGTGCTATTTTTTTAACAATGATGCGACCTGCGTGGCCCCATGTCCAAGCCTCGCAATTCTTTATTGCCAATGTGTGTATACGAAGTACAGATGTCGAGTGGGTTGGACGCCATAGAATTTGGATATGGTTTGTCTCGGCCCACGAAGAGACATCTTCCTCAAGCAGAAGTCGTTCGTCAAGGAAGATGTTATAGCAGAGTCTTTCCTGGTAAACTTTATTACTATAGGGAGATTTCAAAGAAACACACAGCAATTGTCCTCTTAAATCCAGGTTGTTGAGCTGCATCTGTAGTTCAACATAGTCACCTTTCTGAGGGGCTGATTTGTTAATATAAAACCGAATTCCCTCCTTCAGGTTATGGGAAACAAACGGTACGTCAGTCCCCAATTGCTGTGTTGAGCCACCTGTTATTCTTGCCTCTGTAAGGTTTAGAGCAACTTCCTGGAAATCTGTATCATTCTGTTGTGCAACTGGAAGGTCTTGCACCTGATCTTTAAATTCGATCACGGGTAGGGAGTAGTCAGCCTTGGTATGAGTGAGGCGCTCCGTCAGCTCTGTAATACCTTTCCTGGATTGGTGTTCGATATCGATGATTTTATTTCGAAGTACTTTAGAGAGGGAGCCTTGTTGTTCCCAGGCCTCTTTCAGAAGAAGTGACAGATCCTCTATTGTAAAATCTAATGGAAGGACATACTCTTCATTATTCAACTCTCTAAAATGTTGTAGCAGTTTGGGGTCATACGATATCCCAATGACCGGCGTGTTGAGACGATGTGCTAAAAGACAGCAGTGAAGGCGCATAGCCACAACAGCACGGGCATTTTTTATTGCAGAGAAAATTTTATTGAATTCTCCAGACCACTTGAGAAGAACTCGGGTTATCCGTTTGTCCAGCATGCTGAATGTGCGTTCTAAAACCTTATAATCTGAAGAACCGTCTTGAAATGGAATGCCCACAATTGCACACTGATTGCTTAGGGCAAAATTTTCGAGAACTCTGGCTGTTTTCTCAAGCAAGCTGTGTTTATTGTTAGAATGCCATGATCTTAAATTTAACAACATATATGGTTGGTCTGTAACTTCATTTAGCTCTGAAAAAGAAAGATCGGATCCCTTGCTGATATCCAGGGAATATACTGGGTCTGGAAAGCATGATACAGGTTGATTCCAACCGTCAATATTTGTTAGCAATTGATATGATATACTATCCCTGACGCTTACACTACGGGCATTATTGCCAAGAAATCGCAAGAAGTGTTGGGCATTCAGGTCCGTTAATGGGCCGACTCCAATGCCAAATACATCGAAAGGTTTTCCGTGCATTTGTGCCAGCAAAGGTATTTTAGCAAATTTTGTTAATGCATTTGAGTCATTACCAAATATTGATTGTGCTCCCTTACTTTGTTTAAACGTATAATCATGCCAGAGTCCACCCCCTCCAAGAATGACTGCACAGGTATCGCTCAATTCAGCATCGACAGCAGTAACATCAGTATTTGAAACTGCTGAAAGTCCATGTAATTTTTCTACTATAACAGGGTTCTCTGCAGCAACTGTGAACTGGATATTAGAATTTTTACGTTGAACTCCTTCTACGATAGCCTTCAAAATTAGCTCATCACCTGTGTTTGGTACACCATACCAACCACTGATTATAACTTTTTTTTGCTGGCCAAGTGTGTGTCGGAGTGTTTTTGCGAGAATTTCTGCGCGTTGCTTCGAGACAATCTCTGTATGGTTATTAATATCAATATTAATTTTCTTAAAGAGATCAAGCCAGCGATGCTCATAAAGATGTTCATTTGTTAGCCGTTTAAATCCTTGACGGCGTATGGATTCCATAAGTACAGGGGAATCAAACAGTTCTTTTAACTTATTCCTTAACTCAGAACTGTTGGAGAACCCTACTATTTCTCTATTATATTCAAAATAATGCTCCATCTCGGTAAACTTTTCTGTACATAATACAGCTCCGCTTCCTATACTTTCAAAAACACCGCATTTCACATTAGCGTAACCGGCCAAAGTTCTAGGGAAATTAATATGTACCCGGCCACCACGACTGGCTTGTAACAGTTTGCTTCCTTTAACGAGAAATGCCTTTGGTAAATCCCATCCGCGGCCATAAACTCGTACCTGAAATTGCTGGGCAAGTTGTGCCATCAATGACTGCCTTTCAGGCCTGTTTATCGCATGTCCAAGGCATATCACATCAGCTTGCAGAGATTTGTCATC
>JAOZVI010000195.1:0-225 GCA_029938265.1 Flavobacteriaceae bacterium
AGTAAATTTTTATAGATCTTTAAATGTTTTATTCTAAAATAAGGAGTTGTCCGAAAGGGCAACTCTTTTTTTAGATAAACATTGCAAAAGCTTGTTTGTACCACTTTTTGATGCAAGTCCATCATTTAAAATTTAGAACGCAAAACAAAACTTTTGGAACTTAAAACAAAACACATTTTATGTTTATAGCATAAATTGCATACCTGTTTAATCAACGAACCAAAA
>JAOZVI010000195.1:235-3499 GCA_029938265.1 Flavobacteriaceae bacterium
AGTGTTCCATTAAAATAACAGTAGATCCGAAATAAATAAATCCTATTATGACAAAATTTCAATACTCCATTGCAAAATAAAAGATCTTTTAACAATACCTGCCTAATGATAAGACATAAAAGGTAACCAAATCCAGCATTTAAAACAATTTAAATTTGGTACGCAAAACAAAACTTTTGGGACTTAAAACAAAAGACATTTTATTTATCTGGTTTAACTTAGTTGTCAAAATAATACTAATTTAAAACTTATAAATCATGAAAAAATTTAAATATGTTTTATTGTTCAGTTTCTTACTTTTTCTGATTCCGGGATGTGATAATTCCGATTTTTTATCGATAGATGAAGATCTTGCTATGAAAAAAGGCAAAGCACACAAAAAAGTTATGCCAAGTTCGGCAACTGATGTACTTGTAAAAGCCCAGGAAGACTGGGAAAACATTAATGATGCTCTGCAGAATGCCGAGCCAGGAGAAGTTGTACAACTCGGGGAAGGTCTTTTTTATTTACATAAAAGTATAATCCGTTGGAATTTTAACGGAACCATGGAAGGTTCTGGGATGGATAAAACAATCATACAGACTGTGCCGGGAGAGTTGTTTGATGTAAGTGAATGCCCGCCGCTTAAATTTTCATTTAAGACTACAGATGGTTTTTTTATGTTCTGCTTTGCTCATAATTATAACAAAGAAATGCGGACTGTTGCAGTTTCGGATATGACAATTATAGTCGATGAACCAACCACACCATATTATCAATACAGACCTGGTAATGACCCGGAAGAAGGAAACTCAATTCAAGCTCTTCATGTTCAGTATGAGAACCTTGAAAATGATTTGGTCAATCCGGTTAACTTGAATGTGGTATATAAAAATATCGCTGTTATTGGGGAAGAAGACGAGGGGAAATATTTAAATCATGGTTATAGTTTGTATGCGGGTTTAGCTGCGTTTGGTGCTTCAAGCGGAAATTTTGAAGCTAAAAATGTTAAAGTGGAAAATGCCCAATTAGCTATTTTGCCGCAAGTTTTTATTGGTGAAAACTCGACAGTAACAGTAAAAAACTGTAAGACTCGTAATAATATAAATGCTGTCAGCTCGAGCTTATCACATAGTTGGAGTATTGTAAATTGTGATTTTGAGTACAGCAAAAAAGCCAGTCTCGTTTTGAATAAGTACAATAATAATCCTAATGCAGAATTACTGCCGGTAGGAAAATCATTTATAATTAATAACAAGATAAATGTTAGCGGAGGCTTTACTGTGGCTGTGGCAGCTTGGGATGTGGAAAACACCAAGCTTATAAATAATGTTTTTTATGGCGGTGGATTTACAGGCCTTTATACCGAGCGGGGAAATAACTGGAGCATTGTAAATAATGATTTTTGTGGTGTTATAAATCCATTCTCGGGCGGTACTTTGTTTTTAATAAATCCAATGAATTTTGAAGTTAAGAATAATATTAACCAGATTGTAGCCGGTGTCGCAGTTGATGACCCATCAAATATTATTGGTAAAAGCAGAGAATGTGATTGACCCCTGTTGCCTGGCTAGATGTATTCAAAATTGTACCTATATATGAATGTGGCTCCAGATATGGAAAATGTGGCCAGGTTTAATAAAATAATGAAATTAATAACAATTAAAACTAAAATAACATGAAAACACAAAAATTTATTTTTATGATTTTTACTTGCTTTGGCTTATTGATGGGCTGTAGCAATGAAGAAGCCCTGGATATTGAACAGGGAGAAATTAATCTAAAAAAAGCAACCAAAAGCGCTGTGTTTGTGGTTGAGCCAAATGGTTTTGACGATACTGAGAACCTTAAAAAAGCATTTGCCGATGCTATGGCAGCAGGACAAGGTACTGTAGTGCAGTTGACTGAAGGTGATTTTTTTATCGATTTAATTGAAGTTCGTGAGTTCCATGGTACATTAAAAGGAGCCGGGAAAGGTAAAACAATTATCTCAACCATTGCCGACCTTAGTGTAGATGACTTTATCAATCAAAACCTGGACGTCTTTTTATTAAGTTTTGTTGGGGGAGATGTTTGTGTACGGGGTTTAACAATTCATACCCCACAAGGACCTTTAAGTAGCGGAAGCATAGACAAGTTATACGGACAGCTAGGTTTTTGTGCGGTAACTGCACAGTATATTGCAGAAAATGAACACATTAATGCAGTGGTTGATAACGTTGAGTTTATTACACAAGGCTATACAGATGTTGGATTGATTGTTGATTCAGGCTTTTGGCACAATATTCCGGGAGGTGTTCCTCTAGCAGATATTGATATTTCAGTTACTAATTGCTCCTTTAGTGGTCCATATTCGTGGGAGTATGGTGTATTGTTAATGGAAATACGGGAAGGTAATATTGTGGTAGGCTCGAAAAGTAACGGTAATAAATTTAATAATTGCGATCTTGGTATTTGGCACAATGTAAATATAAAGGCCACTGTACATAGCAACATATTTATACGTAAGAATGGCTGGTTTCCTCTACAAGTTATAAATAGCCCTTGGCGTGAGGATCCTTCACAGTTTCCTCAAACTTTTCAATCGGTATATAATATAGAAAAAAATACTTTTAATGTATCTGAATCTGCTGGTGCAGTGCTTATTAACGATAACAGACGATTTTCTCCATCATATGAAATACCGATGCTGGTGCAAGTGAAAAACAATAAAATTCATACTGAAGGAAATATGTTTACAGCAATGGGATGCCTCAATTTGTCAGGTACGGTAATTCGAAATAACAAATTTACAGGAGAAGCAGAGTATGGCGTTAGGATATTTAGTCAATGGCCTGAGGGGTTACTTGCTGAAAATGGGCTGTTACTTGGTAATAATTTTTCTAATTCAAAATATTCCTTAACAACAGTTCTTTTAGGTAATGGAACCAAAGACTGGACTATTGTAGGTGGCAACCTGGGAGAATCAGTTTGGGATTGGGGCGAAAACAATATTATTACAGGTTTTAATAATAATACATCAGATGCACCGCTAGGACAAGCTATTGTAGATAATCTGGAAGAAATGAAAAATGCGTTAAAAAATCTTGATGATAGGTAAAATTGAATTATTGTTTAAACATTAATGTAATCAATAGTCATATACCCCCTCTGTTAAAAACATAAATGATTTATTGATTGTCAATGCAAAGGGTTTAGTTTTATGCTAAGCCCTTTTTTTATCCATTATCTAAATTCATCAACCAGAATTTTATACCCTATGGTGATTGTATCCAAAAAAAGAGC
>JAOZVI010000068.1:0-7529 GCA_029938265.1 Flavobacteriaceae bacterium
CATAATTATATTTGGATCAGGAAATAAATGATTTGATTTATCTTCTTTCCCTTCGTAATCAAATTGTGATAATACATAACGCATGCATTCTAGTCTTGCTGTGTATTTTACATTGGTTTTAACAATTATCCACGGGCAGAAATTTGTGTGGGTTTTGCTAAACATAAGCTCTTTATATTTGGTGTATTCATTCCATAGATCCTGACCCTTTTTATCAACTTCACTAAATTTCCATCTTTTTAATGGGTTATCCATTCTGGAATTGAATCTTCTAGCCTGTTCATCTTTAGTGATTGATAACCAGAATTTTATAATTACCACACCATCTTCATATAGCATATGCTCAAATTCGGGTAATTGAAGCATAAATTGATTGTATTGGCGATCTGAGCAAAATCCCATTACTGGCTCAACAACAGCTCTATTATACCAACTTCGATCAAAGAAAACTATTTCACCCGGATTTGGTAAATGTTGAATATATCGTCTAAAATACCACTGACCTTGTTCAACATCATTTGGTTTTGACAGCGCGACCAAACGGGTAGAACGAGGATTTAGGTGTTCCATAAACCTTCTAATATTCCCGCCTTTACCTGCAGCATCTCTGCCTTCAAAAATTACAGCAACACGTTTATTGTATTTTTTGATCCACTGTTGCAATTTGACCAACTCAATTTGTAATAGTTTTTTTTCATTCTCATAATTAACTGTTTCCAAAACATCATCAATGGCTATATCCTTTTTATGAATAATTTCTAAAAGTTCTTTTTTGCTGGTAGCATTTACAAAGTCTTCATTTATTAATTGAGGGTTATTTAACATAATAATAATAATAATTTAATATGTGTTACAAGATATTGGTTTATTTGTTAGATCTAATTTAGCATCAGGAGGTGAAAGATAAGGAATTCCCAGACCTAATCCACGTAAAATGAATAATAAACCAATTATTATCACAAAGATAGGAATTGCTTTTTGAATTTTATTTCTAAATTTAAGACTTACAAAATTACCTAAAATTACAGCACCAGTCATCATTGGGACAGTTCCTAAACCAAATACAAACATATATAAAGCTCCATTTAATGAATCACCTGTAGCGATAGAACCAATAAGTGCCATATATACCAACCCGCAAGGCAAAAAACCATTAAAGAAACCAATTAAAAATAATGCCTTATTTGATGTTTGTCTTAAGTATAATCCTAATTTTTGTTTTAATTTACCAATTACATGATACAAAGGTCTTGTAAAACTATAGTGATTAAAAATTTTTGCAGGAATTGTTACTGATAATATCATAATGATTCCAATCAAAATTGATAACCTTTGTTGAAAACCAGCTAAATATAAGCCTTTACCGAGGAGGCCAAATAATAAACCAATTATAGAATAAGTTAGTAATCTACCGGTATGATATAATACAATTTGTAAGATCATTCTAGATCTTTTTTTACGATCAACAGGGAGAACAAAAGCAATCGGTCCGCACATGCCTAAACAGTGAAAACTTCCAACCAAACCTAATATTAATGCAGTATATAGCATAGTTTATGATTCTTAATTGATATTTGTTTAATAGAACAAAGATTCTTTTAATAGATAATTTACATCATTATATTGCCAATCAATTCTTACATTCCATTTTCCGGAAGCGAGTATGCTATCAGGTATATATAAATTATGTTCATTAAGATCAATATTCTTTTTAAAGTCAATTTTATTATTTGAAGGCCTTTGAAAGTTTATTGTTCCTTTAATTTTTTTATAATCCTTGTCCTCCGGGAAATGAATTACTATTCCATTTTCAAAATTTCTAACGGTAATATTTTCACTTAGCTTAGAAGCATTATTTAATTTGTCGATCTCTTTTTGATAAAATAATTCATCTTTGTAATAATCATCTGATACTAAATGATGATCATATTTATCTACAAATGTAACTCTATAAACAAACTGTAAAATAAATATTACAAAAAGCAACATTGCAATTACGATACCAGTACCCCAATTCCATTTTATTTTCATTTAAATTGTGTTTTAGATTAAGATTCTAAATATACAAATAATGGTATGATTTCCTAATTAATTTTTATTGGAGCAGGAAAGTTAGTTGTTGAACTTTCTATCATTTCACCATTTTGAAAAACGCCAATTTCTATTTTTTCTTTAGATTTGGTAAGATCTTTTTTATTGATATTAACAAACAAAGTCTTTTCATCTAAACCAATTTTTGGAAGATTGATTTTGCCTCCAATCATTTGGATACTTCCTTCATGTGAAAGTAATTTTACATAAAGATTTTCATAAATATTATTGGTCTTATTGATCATTTTGATGGAATAAACATTTTGTATTGTATCGCCTTTTGTACTATACATCTGACCGGGCAAACGCAAAATAGTAGCTTCTACATCATTTCTTGAAAATAACAATGCAACCAGAACAGTAATTAAGACTCCTAAAACTATCGTATAGCTAATAATTCTTGGTGTAAATTTAAATTGCTCACCTTCGGCGATATTGTTCTCAGAAGCGTATCTGATCAATCCTTTGTCAAATCCGGCTTTATCCATTATTGCATCGCAAGCATCTATACAAGCTGAACAGTTAATACATTCCAGTTGGGTGCCATTTCTTATATCAATACCCGTAGGGCAAACAACAACACATTGTTTACAGTCAACACAATCGCCGTAACCTTTCTCAGCTCGATCTTCATTTTTATGTAATTTATTTCGACCGTTTTGGCTTTCTCCTCTTACATAATCATAGGCAACCACAATAGATTTTTTATCTAATAATGCTCCCTGTAAACGTCCATAAGGGCAAGCGATAATACATACTTGTTCTCTAAACCAGGCAAAAATAAATAAAAATACAAATGAAAAAATTGTAAGGTTTATAAGTAAGCCCATATGTTCCGAAGGTCCGTCTTTTATATATCCTATTAAAACATCACTACCTATAAAATATGCTAAAAAAATATTGGCAAAAAAGAAAGATACCAGAAAAAATACTACCCATTTTAAAGTTCGTTTAAATATTTTTTCAGTATTCCAGGATTGTTTTGATAATTTTATTTGCTTAGCTCTATCACCATCAATGGCATATTCAATTTTTCTAAATACATGTTCCATAAATATGGTTTGTGGGCAAATCCACCCACAAAAAATTCTACCAAAAATAACGGTAAACAAAATAATAAACACGACACCTACCAGCAAAGACAGAACAAGTAAATAAAAATCTTGTGGCCAAAACGGTTGACCAAAAATGTTGAATTTACGCTCTAAAACATTAAAAAGTAAAAATTGGTTTCCATTAATTTTAATAAATGGAGCAGCAATAAAAATGGTTAATAAGATCCAACTTACATAATTTCGGTAATTGGTAAACTTACCTTTAGGTTTTTTTGGGTGGATATAATTTCTGTGACCCTCTTCATCAATTGTTCCAATTGAATCTCTAAAACTTTCATTTTCCTGTGACATTAGTGACATTAAATTAAATTTAAAAACTTTGAAAAGGCTATTTTGTTAATTTATAACAAAGATAGCCTTTTCTACTACTAACTAAAAAAATCAAAAACACAGTAAAACACTTCGAAGAAATGAAGTGTTGATTACTGTTTACTCCAAGTAATATCTCCTTCAGGCGCTTTTGGATTTGCAGCCGTTGTACCTTGAAGAGTAATTACATAACTTGCTACTTGCTGGCGTTGCTCAGTTTTGATAATGCTTTTCCATGCAACCATTCCTTTACCGGGACGGCCACCTTCTGATATTGTGTGATAAATCTTTTCTATCCCACCACCTAAGATCCATTTATCATCAGTTAGATTTGGACCAATACCACCACCACCATCTGCCATATGACAAGCAACACAGTTTGTTGTATATACTTTTTTCCCTTCTGCTAAACTAGCATCATCTGTTAGTAATGATACATCTGTTTTAAATAATTCAGGATTAGCTATTTTATATGCTTCAATTTCTTTTTGAGCTTGAGCCACTTCATTATTATATTCATTTTCTTGCAGATAGTGTTCACTGTTAAAGAATACTTGTGTATAATAAAATACTGAAACAAGTATTGTTATAATAAAACCTGCTGTCCACCAAGGTGGTAGAACATTATCTAATTCTTTGATCCCATCATAATCATGATCCATCATTACATCTTCCTCCTTGCCAAGTTCATTGGCTTTGGTCATTGATTGCATGAATTTTTCCCAGCCGGATTGTTGTTTTTTATCGTTCATGAGTTTTTTTTATTCGTTATCTAAAGGTAAATTACTCATCTTTTCAATATTTTTCTTAGGAATTTTAAAAACGTATAAAAGTACCAGTATAAATAAAGTAAAGAATATTAATAAAGAAATGATGGGGTATATTTCAACCCCTGAAATTAAATCAAAAGTATGTTTTATATATCGAATCATAACTTTAATTTTGAGCTGTTTCACCAGCTTTTATATCTGTTCCTAATCTTTGTAAGTATGCAATCAATGCAACAATTTCTTTGTCTTTCATGTTTGCATCTCCATAATTCTTAATAAATTCAGGATCTTGACCTAAATTCTTTTCAATTTCAGCTGCTTGATTTTTTAACAAATACACGGCTTGATCTAATTCATGTTGCGTATAAGGTACGCCTAAAGTTATCATGGCACTTAATTTGTTGACAGTATTAGAAATATCTAAATCATCTTTAAGTAACCACGGATATTGAGGCATGATAGAACCAGGAGATGTTAATCTTGGATCCAGCATATGATTAAAATGCCAGTTGTCATTATATTTACCTCCAATTCGATGTAGATCCGGACCTGTTCTACGAGAACCCCATAAGAAAGGATGATCGTAAACAAATTCGCCTACTTTTGAATATTCACCATAGCGTTCAACTTCTGAACGGAAAGGGCGAATCATTTGAGAGTGACAGTTGTTACAACCTTCTCGGATATAAATATCCCTACCTTCTAACTCAAGTGGAGTATATGGCTTTACTGAAGTTATTGTAGGAACATTAGATTTAACTACAATTAGTGGAATAATTTCTACAGCACCACCAATAAGAATAGCCACTGTCGCTAAAATAGTAAATAAAACTGTGCGTCTTTCTAACCATGAATGCCATTTCTCTCCTTCAACTCTTGCTGCAGAAATTTTCTTAAGCGGAGCAGCTTCGGCTAATTCATCTTCAACCGGACTTCCTGCTTTGGCAGTTTTTACAATATTATATGCCAATAAAATAAATCCTGTTATGTATAAAGAACCTCCAAAAGCCCGCATGGCATACATAGGTAAAACTTGAGTTACTGTTTCTAAGAAGTTACCATATACTAAAGTACCATCCGGATTAAATTGTTTCCACATAGCAGCTTGTGTAAAGCCTGCTACATAAAGAGGTAATGCATAAAATAAAATACCAAGAGTACCTATCCAAAAATGAGTATTGGCTAATTTAGTGGAATACAGTTCTGTTTTGTAAAGTTTTTTGGCCAACCAATATAACATCCCAGATATAATAAATCCGTTCCAGGCTAGTGTTCCAATATGAACATGCGCAACGATCCAGTCAGTATAATGTCCAATTGCATTTAGATTTTTAAAAGCTAACATCGGGCCTTCAAAAGTTGACATACCATAACCGGTAATAGCAACTACAAAGAATTTTAAAATAGGATCTTCCCTAACTTTATCCCATGCACCACGTAGTGTTAACAGACCATTGATCATACCTCCCCAGGATGGGAAAATTAACATAACTGAAAAAACTGTTCCTAAATTTTGTGACCATTCAGGTAAAGCGGTATATAAAAGATGGTGAGGACCTGCCCATATATATAGAAAGATTAATGACCAGAAATGAATAATTGATAATCGATAAGAATAAACCGGTCTATTTGCAGCTTTTGGTACAAAATAATACATTAAACCGAGCATTGGAGTGGTTAAGAAAAATGCTACCGCATTATGTCCATACCACCATTGTACCAGAGCATCTTGAACACCGGCATAAACAGAATAACTTTTAAAAGCAGATACAGGTAATTCTAAATTATTAAAGATATGAAGCACAGCAATGGTTACAAATGTTGAAATGTAAAACCAGATTGCAACATAAATATGACGTTGACGACGTTTTATCAGTGTACCAATCATATTGATACCCATAACAACCCAAATTATAGTAATAGCAATATCAATAGGCCATTCTAGTTCGGCATATTCTTTTGAAGAATTATAACCTAAAGGTAAGGTTATTGCAGCAGCAACAATAATTAATTGCCATCCCCAAAAATGCAATCTACTTAAAAAGTCACTATACATTCTTGTTTTTAGCAATCGTTGCATAGAGTAATACATACCTACAAAAAAGCCATTTCCTACAAATGCAAAAATTGCAGAATTGGTGTGTAAAGGGCGTAATCGTCCAAAACTCAACCATGAAATTCCTTCCATGTAATTTGGGAAATTGAAAAGAAAGGCTACCATAAGACCAACAGACATTCCAACAATTCCCCATACAATTGTTGCTATAAAAAACATTTTTACAATCTTGTCGTCATAATAAAATCGCTCTTTTTCCATAAAATTAAGTTAATTAATTATTATTAGTTTTGTCAGTATTAATTTTTTCAGTCTTCTTTTCAACGATTTCATCGTCAAATAGCATTCGAACTGAGGGTGTATAAACATCATCATATTGCCCTTTTTTTACTAAAAATATGAATAAAACTAAAAAAAATACCCCTATTACAAGACTTATGATAATGGTCATGTAGATTATATTCATTTTTATTTTTTTTAGTTATTTCAAATTAAGCCAAAATATTAAAAAAGGCACATGATATTTGTCATGTTTCATTAAAATATTGTTAACAAAAATTTAACAAATGCTAATATAATAATTTTTTTGAAATATAATTTGTACTTATTGTGACAAAAATCACGACAGAGATTGAGCTTATTGGCATAAGTACTGCTGCTATAATAGGAGATAGTTTTCCGGTAACTGCAAAATACATACCGATCAGGTTGTATAAGAAGGAAAGTACAAAACTAATTTTTATTATAAAAATTGCTTTTTTAGAAAGATCAATAAACTTAGGGAGATTTTCAAATTCACTTGCGTCTAAAATACCATCACATGCCGGTGAAAATACATTGATATTCTCTGAAATTGCTATACCCACATTACTTTGAGCCAAAGCTCCTGCATCGTTTAAACCGTCGCCTAACATCATAATATGCTCCTTGTCATTTTGAAGATCTTTGATATACTTCAATTTATCTTCAGGTTTTTGATTGAAAAGAATTTGAGAATTTTGAGGTAATATTTTCTCCAAATTTTGTTTTTCACCGGCATTGTCGCCAGATAGGATTGCTAGTTTAAAATGAGATGCCAATTCTTTAATAGTATTTTTTAAGCCTTTTCTGTAAGTGTTGCCAAAAATGTATTTTCCTTTTAGCGAATTATTTATACTAATATAGATAAAGGTATTTAAATGTTTTTCA